>DDAD01000138.1 GCA_002333205.1 Pedobacter sp. UBA2067 | reverse complement strand
CTATTTGCCAGAGTTGGCGGCGGCATTTACACCAAAGCTGCCGATGTGGGCGCTGATCTAGTCGGTAAAGTTGAAGCTGGAATTCCAGAGGACGATGTGCGTAACCCGGCAACAATCGCAGACAACGTAGGCGATAATGTTGGTGACGTTGCGGGCATGGGAGCCGATTTGTTCGGCTCTTATGTGGCAACCATTCTCGCCACTATGGTTCTTGGACAGGAAATCCGCTCAGATGATAATTTCGGGGGTATGGCCCCTATCCTTTTGCCCATGTTCATCGCAGGACTGGGATTGATTTTTTCGATTGTGGGTTCCTGGTTTGTGAAGATTTCCAAAGACAGCGACAGTGTGCAAAAGGCGCTGAATCTTGGCAACTGGTTATCCATTATCCTTACAGCCGTGGCGGCATATTTCGCCGTGCACTGGCTTTTACCAGAAAGTATGGAAATTCGTGGATTCAGGTTCCCTGCAGAAAATGTTTATCATTCTATCCTGGTAGGATTGGTGNNCATGAGTTTGATCACGGAATACTATACGGCCATGGGCAAACGTCCCGTAAATTCCATTATACAGCAGTCATCAACTGGGCATGCTACAAATATTATAGGCGGCTTGTCGGTAGGTATGGAGTCTACCGTGTTGCCGATTCTGATCCTGGCGGCCGGTATTTATGGTTCTTATCATTTCGCAGGATTTTATGGGGTTGCGATAGCAGCAGCAGGTATGATGGCAACAACAGCCATGCAGCTGGCCATAGATGCGTTTGGCCCTATCGCAGATAATGCTGGCGGTATCGCAGAAATGAGCGGCTGTCCTAAAGAAGTTCGGGAGAGGACGGACAACCTTGATGCCGTTGGGAATACTACCGCAGCAACCGGTAAGGGTTTTGCCATTGCCTCTGCTGCATTAACCTCCTTAGCTTTGTTCGCAGCGTTTGCCGGCATATCGGGTATTGAAACCATCGATATATATAAAGCAGACGTCCTTGCGGGGCTATTTGTGGGCGGCATGATCCCTTTTATATTTTCCGCACTGTGTATTTCGGCAGTTGGCCGTGCGGCAATGGCCATGGTACAGGAAGTGAGAAGGCAGTTTCGCGAAATACCGGGCATTATGGAGTATAAGGCCAAGCCGGAGTACGAAAAATGCGTAGCCATCTCTACGCAGGCATCTATTCGGGAGATGATGCTTCCGGGTGCGATTGCCCTGATCGTACCGTTAATAGTCGGCTTTATATTTGGCCCTGAAGTATTGGGTGGCTTACTTGCCGGGGTTACAGTATCTGGTGTGCTGATGGGCATTTTTCAATCCAATGCCGGCGGTGCATGGGACAATGCCAAGAAATCCTTCGAGAAAGGCGTCATGATCCAGGGTAAAATGGAGTATAAAGGTTCAGATGCACACAAGGCCTCCGTAACTGGCGATACTGTTGGTGATCCGTTTAAAGACACCTCCGGTCCTTCGATGAACATTCTGATTAAACTGATGTCTATTGTTTCGCTGATTATTGCGCCGCATATAGCTGTTGGCACAGCAACTAAACCGCTGGCAATCAACCAGACAAAGCATCATACTGAAACACCTGCAACAGCCAAAATCAACGTTGTNNATTGTTACCAGAGAAGGGATTTTCGATGAAAATCCCTTTTTATTATTAGACAATTTTTATTTAGGTTTGGAACTATATTAAAAAAAATAAAACAAAAAATTTTTTATCGAAACACGTTAACTAAACCTTAATTTATGTTATTTAAAAAATCGATAGACTCTTTAATTCAGGAGTCTACTGAGAGTGGCGAAGGTACACTGAAACGTACGCTTGGGGTGGGTAACCTTATTGCGTTAGGTATTGGTGCGATCATCGGTGCTGGACTATTTGTTAGAACTGCAGCAGCAGCGGCAGAGCACTCCGGTCCGGCAGTTACACTCTCCTTTATCCTGGCAGCAATTGGTTGTGCGCTTGCAGGATTATGCTATGCGGAATTTGCATCTATGATCCCAATTGCAGGAAGTGCATACACCTACTCATACGCAACTATGGGTGAGGTTGTTGCCTGGATAATTGGCTGGGATTTGGTACTGGAATATGCCGTTGGTGCGGCCACCGTTGCTATTGCCTGGTCGGAATACCTCAATAAGCTGCTAGAAACCTTCGGGGTCACCATCCCCTACGCTTATTGCCATTCACCATTTCAAACCTCAGTAGACGGGATTCAGGGTATTATCAATATCCCTGCACTTTTCGTTGTAGTACTGCTAACTTTTGTACTGATCCGCGGTACACAGGAGTCTGCAACCTTAAACGGCATTATTGTAATTGTGAAAGTAGCCATTGTAATCGCTTTCATCGCAATTGGCTGGGGATATATGAACCCTGCTAACCATACACCTTACATTCCGGTTAACGCTGGAGAGGTAGCGTATGCCAACGGAGAAAAGGGCTTTATGCAGTTTTTTACGCAGGACTTTGGTGACTTCGGTATTTCGGGTATAATTGCTGGTGCTGGTGTGGTTTTCTTTGCGTTCATCGGTTTTGATGCGGTATCAACTGCAGCACAGGAAGCTAAAAATCCAAGCAGAGACATGCCTATCGGAATCTTGGTTTCATTAGCGGTATGTACTGCATTATACATCCTTTTTGGTCACGTGTTAACTGGTGTTGCGAATTATTCAGAATTTGAGAATGCTGGAAAAGAAGCTTCAGTTGCTTATGCAATTGAAAACTACATGCATGGCTATCACTGGTTATCAGTATTGATTACGGTAGCTATTCTTGCAGGTTTCTCTTCTGTAATTCTGGTGATGCTTTTAGGTCAGTCAAGGGTTTTCTTCTCGATGTCTAAAGATGGATTGGTACCTAAAGTATTCTCTTCCGTTCACCCTAAATTTCAGACGCCGTATAAGTCGAACCTGATCTTCCTGGTATTTGTAGGTTTATTCGCTGCATTTGTTCCAGGTGATGTTGTTGGTGATATGACCAGTATCGGTACTTTATTCGCCTTTACTTTGGTATGTATTGGTGTATTGATCTTACGTAAAGTAGATCCGGACCGCGAAAGACCATTTAAAACTCCATTTATGCCAGTGGTACCAATCTTGGGTGCTGGTGTTTGTATCTTGATGATGGTTGGTTTAGGTGCGCACAACTGGGAGCGTTTATTAATCTGGATGGCCCTTGGTATGGCAATCTATTACGGATACAGCCGCAAAAATTCTATTGTAAGACGTAAACACAGAGAAGGTCAGCAATAACGATCTTTAATCCACATAAAACAAAAGCGGCTGTCCAAAAGATAGCCGCTTTTGTTTTATAATGCAGTTAATAGAATTACCTTTGTGCTAAAAGATTTAAACTGATGGAATTCAATATAAGCCAGATTCTTACGACCTCTATGGTGCTATTTGCTGTGATAGACATCTTGGGCTCCATTCCAATCATTATTGAGCTGAGAAGAAAAGCAGGGCATATTGAGTCTGAGAAGGCTACACTGGTTGCAACCGTATTGATGATTATCTTTCTGTTTGCCGGTGAAGGCCTACTGAAGATCATTGGACTTGATGTAGCCTCTTTCGCTATCGCAGGCTCGCTGGTGATCTTTGCACTAGCTATGGAAATGGTGCTGGGTTTAACCCTGTTTAAAGATAAGGAAGAAGCACATGAAACAGTATCGATCGTGCCGCTGGCATTCCCGATTATAGCGGGTGCAGGTACCATGACTACACTGCTTTCGTTAAAAACGGAGTACACCAGCCAGAATATTCTGGTGGGGATTATCATTAATATGATCTTCGTGTACTTTGTACTGAAAAACACCAACAGACTGGAAAGATTACTCGGAAAAACCGGCCTTAACATTCTGCGTAAGGCCTTCGGTATCATCTTACTGGCAATTGCCATTAAGTTATTTAGAAACAATACGGGATTGTAAACAAAATAACTTAAATTGGTGTTAAGCAGATAAACGCGCCATGAACAGTTTTGAGCAATATACGCT
The DNA here is from genome assembly GCA_002333205.1 of Pedobacter sp. UBA2067. Lineage (GTDB taxonomy): Bacteria > Bacteroidota > Bacteroidia > Sphingobacteriales > Sphingobacteriaceae > Pedobacter. The sequence goes on along the minus strand of DDAD01000138.1, from coordinate 31,133 downwards.
GATTATTGGCCTACTGGCCATATTCTTCGAGGGCATTCGCCACCTGAGGGACAAGTTGCGTGCCTGGTTGTCAGCACACGCAAAAAGCCATTAGACTAAGGTTTACGCAGGCGTGCGACAAACATGGTGTCTGCCTTCTCCTGATATCCTCTTATTACTTCCATTGCCTCCAGTTGCAAACCACAGCTCTTCTGTAGGTGCTCTACTACATCTTCATTTTCGGCAGCAAAGACCGAACAGGTGATGTAAATTAAAGGCTGGCCAGGTTTAAGATATTTAAGTACATTGGTGGCAATAGCCTTCTGAAGGCCGTTGAAATGCTTAACCTTCTCTTCATTGAAGTAGTATAACATTTCCGGCGTTCTACCCCATGTTCCGGAACCCGAGCAAGGTGCATCAAGGATGATCCCATCAAATTCATAATGATGCAGGTGTTGCTCATTATCGACCAACAGATCAAGAACCTTCTTCTGGTACTTGTTTATTCCGGCTTCCTGAAAGCGTTCATCAAGATTATTTAAACTGTTCTCGCGGACATCACTTACAAGCAGCTGAACCTTTGGTTCCATTTCATGGAGCAGCAGCGATTTTCCGCCAGATGCGGCGCAACAATCCCACCAGTATTCAAAAGGCTTAGGCTGAAAGTACTTGCCCGTGCGTTGTGAGGAAAGATCCTGTACCTGATAGTATTTGGCATCCGGCAGAATATGGGCCAACTTGGTGCCATTAGGCAGCGAGAACACGTTTTCAGATATTTCTTTTACATGAACACCAGCTTCAGTGAGCGCGGTATGTAATTCTGAGGCATGTTTGGGTTTTACGCGTATAAACAAATCTGGCTGTGTGAAGAAAGATTCGAGGAACACCTGACGATCTATACCTGCAGACAGCTGTTCGCCGAAAGGAAAGATCGCCTCCAGATTAAAGTCTGGATAAAGGTCTTTAATCAGCACCAGCTTTGCCGCAACGGGTAAACTCACCTGCTCATTCCAATCCGGCTGCTGGCTTTGCAGCAATAAGCTGTTCGTGGTATTGCAAAGGAAGTCCCCTACCGTAAGACGTTCCATCTGGCTTCGTTCTGGCAATGCTTTACCAATCCGGAAGAAGCTGTACAGGTACCTGGATGCCCAGCGGCGGTCTGACGACCCCATTTGCTTATTCGCCTTAAAATAACTCACTAGAAAGCGGTGTAAAGGCTGCGAACCGTCGTATTCCTTAAATATCTTTTCGAACGTTCTGATCTGATGTTCTACTTTCATTCAATCGTGTTTAATGCAAAGTTCTTGTACTGTAACAACATCAAACTGGTGTTGATGTAGCCGAGTTTGTCGTCGTGTACAAAATGGAAACCGTTGTGCAACCCTCTGTAATTATGCTTGGTAATTTGATTCAGGAAATCAGGGCCTGACCTGGCAATCAGATTCCCGAAAAACAAGCCGGTGTCATATCCTTTGAAAGCATATTCACTCGGCTCAAACTGGTATGCTTGTCTGTACTTTTTAACGAACTCGATTACAGCTGGCCTACGATAATCAATTTTATAGGAACTGCTTACAATCGTGTTTAAAGCCTGAAGTTTTTCGGCCGGGTAAGATTGCTTCGTCCAGTTTGGATGACCATACAAGCTCACGTTTAAGCCTGCACGCTGCATTTTTAGTAGCTTATCTATACTGGCCGTTACAAACTGTTTATTTGAAGAACTGAGCAGGATAACATATTTCTTGTTCTTCTGAACTTTCATCTCCATCGAAAAGACAGATGCGTATTCCTGAAAACTGAGCTTTTTGTTTTTAACGTTTGTAAAATACTGCCGTAAGGGTGCTCCATAGACTTCATCATCCGAGTGCTTTGGATTGATTAAGACCACAACGGTGTTTTCCGAATTATGATTCTTAGTGATATGGCCACCAACTTTCTGAACATGCAGGTTGATGTTATTGACTACAGAAATTAGATTGGGGTTGTTGAACTCCTGTGGCATGGAAGCCGCAAGCGGAGAAACAATGGGCAGTTTGTTTGCGATGGTGTAGTTGGCAATATACTTCTGTCCATCGGGGTAAACCGGTCCAATTAGCAGGTTGCTTTGGGTGAGCTCCCCAGACTTCATAACACTTTCTATTTGTGCATTGTAGTCACGGGTATCCAGTACATTGATTTTGAAATTAAAACCAGAGCTGGCAGCAGAATCAATGCCCAGCATAAAGCCCTGGTAGAATTCGATTGCGAGTGCAGCCTTTTCTACTTCAGCCTTTGTAGGCGCCTTGATGTTGATCTGGTTTAGTTTAAACGGAAGCAACATAGAAATAGTTGCTTCCGTAAATTTCTTGGACTCCGGTTCAGTTGCGGCACGCTCCTTAGCTTTTTCAGGCTTTGAAGGTGTTGGCGTTGATTTCGGCTGTATCTTTGGTGAACAGGCAGAAATCAGCAATCCGAAGGCAAGTGTGATTAATATTTTATTCCCACTCAATCGTTGCTGGTGGTTTGGAGCTGATATCATATACAACGCGATTAATTCCTTTTACTTTATTTATAATTTCATTAGAAATCTTAGCGAGTACAGGGTAAGGTAAATGACACCAATCGGCAGTCATGCCATCTACAGACTCTACAGCCCGCAGACATATCACATTCTCGTAAGTACGCTCGTCGCCCATTACACCGACAGACTGCACTGGCAAGAATATCGCACCCGCCTGCCACACCTGATCGTATAACCCGGCTTCTTTCAAATTGTTTATATAAATCGCATCAGCTTCCTGAAGAATGGCAACCTTTTCTGCAGTAACATCACCTAAAATACGGATGGCCAAGCCTGGTCCAGGGAAAGGATGACGTCCAAGGATTACATCGTCAATGCCGAGTGTTTTTCCTACACGCCTTACTTCATCCTTAAACAAAGTATTTAAAGGCTCTACAACCTTCAATTTCATGTATGCAGGCAATCCACCAACGTTATGGTGCGACTTGATCGTTGCAGAAGGACCTTTTACCGATACAGATTCAATTACATCGGGATAAATAGTACCCTGTCCTAACCATTTCACGTTTTGAACTTCATGAGCCGCATCATCGAATACTTCGATAAATACACGACCAATCGCCTTACGCTTCATTTCCGGATCTTTTAACCCAGCCAATTGGCTTAAGAAACGGTCTTTAGCATCGATACCTCTGATGTTTAAGCCCATGTGCTTATACTGTTCTAAAACAGCTTCGTACTCGTCTTTTCTTAGTAAGCCATTGTCTACAAATATGCAGTGCAGGTTTGTGCCAATTGCTCTGTGCAATAATACTGCTGCAACGCTGGAATCTACACCACCAGAAAGACCTAGTACAACTTTGTCATCGCCAAGTTGCGCTTTCAGGTTGGCAATGGTCGACTCAACGAAAGCATCTGGCGTCCACTCCTGTTTACAACCGCAGATATCTACCAGGAAGTTTTCTAACAATTGTTTACCGTCAGTGCTGTGTGTTACTTCCGGGTGAAACTGGATGGCGTAAGTTTGCGTGTCTTTCACCTGATATGCTGCCACACGGACACTGTCTGTGCTGGCAATGATTTCAAATGCATCAGGAACCTCCGTAATGGTATCACCATGTGACATCCACACCTGAGAGCTTTCATTAATGTTTTTGAATAATTTGCTGCTTTGAGAAACATAGCCAAGGTTGGCTCTGCCATATTCTCTTGTAGAGGATGGCTGCACATCTCCGCCCGAATGTAAAGCGATGTACTGTGCGCCGTAGCACACTGCAAGAACAGGGTAGTGCTGCATGAACCGCTCTAGTTCAATCTGTGGTGCGTCTTCTTGTCTAACAGAATAAGGACTTCCGGAAAAGATGATGCCTTTTACGTCTGAGGTTATTTCCGGAATGTTGTTAAAGGGATGAATTTCACAGTAAACGTTTAGCTCGCGAACTCTTCTTGCAATAAGTTGTGTGTACTGGGATCCAAAATCGAGAATTATGATTTTTTCTAGCATGGCCAAAGTTAGTATTTTATAACTTCAACGCCGAATCTTTTTAAGAAATCCACGCCTTCATCGCTCGCCAGGCCTTTATATTCGGCATAGGAGTTTTTGAAAACGACGTGTTTTATTCCAGATGATAAAATTAGTCTAGCGCATGCAATGCATGGCGAAAGGGTGCAGTATAAAGTAGCACCTTCGAGATTTGATCCATTCTTTGTAGCAAAGAGGATGGCATTTTGCTCGGCATGAAGTGCAAGTAAGCAGCTTCCGCGGGAGTCTTTTTCGCAGCCGGTTTCCGGCCACTCTTCGTCGCAGTTGTGTGTTCCTGCGGGCGGGCCATTATACCCGATAGAAATGATGCGGGTATCTTTAGCGAGCACAGCACCTACTTGTGCCCGCACACAATGTGAGCGGACAGCAAGATCGGTTGCTAAATTCATGTATATATCGGTGAAGCCAGGTCTTGAACCCATATGTTCTTAGTGTCCCCCTTCAGCGGCAATTTCTTCAACATTGATGCCCTGTTGTTTCAGAACACCACTTACTCTCCATGCAAAGAAGATCAGGTATGCAAAACCGATCAGTGGAACGATGTAGGAAGCGTGGATACCTTCAGCATCTGCAAGTGTTCCCTGGATTGGTGGAATGATCGCACCACCTAAGATCATCATGATCAGGAATGATGAACCCTGGCTGGTGTATTTACCCAAACCAGTGATGGAAAGTGCAAAAATGGATGGCCACATAATAGAGCAGCAAAGACCGCCGCTAATAAACGCGAAAATCGCAACTGGGCCTGTAGTCATTAAACCAACAATCATGGCGATTACACCCAGTGCACTGAAAATTGCTAACGTTTTTGCTGGCTTTTCCTGTCCAACGAAGAAAGCGAAAACCATGATGGCTACTGAAATGCCATATACATAAAGGTTACTAACTTCGGTTCCTGTAGCATGTGTCACCAAAAGGATAACTCCAAAAGCGATGAATGGTACAATTACAGTCAGGATGGTTTTAGTTGTTTTGCTTAAGTTGAATGCACTTACGGCACCGGTCCAACGACCAATCATCATACTTCCCCAGTAAAGTGAAATGTATTCTTTGATATCAGACTCTTCCAGACCACCAAATTCCGGTAAGTTAAGCAAGGTACCAAGGTTACTCTGAATAGTTACCTCTACCCCTACGTAGATGAAAATTGCAAGCATACCCAAGATAAGTTGTGGGTAGCGCATTGCACCCCAGTCTTCCGGGCGTTCTTTTTTATTTAAATAGGCATATAATAAGGAACCAACGATAATAACCAGTGAGGAGTAAACATAAACAGACTCGCTAATCTGGGTCATGCGCGCTAACGGACTTGCCGCAAGCACCATTAAAAACCCAAGAATCATGACGAAGATTGGTCCGTTTGATTTCGGACTTGTTTCTATTTTATCAGTGTTGGTTACTTCTGGAAGCTTGGTGAAAGCATAGAAGACAGCTACAGCAAGGAATAATCCAGCTAAAATGAAGTACAAATTATTAATAGATGTGATGTCTACCGCTTTTGGAACGGCATCACTAGCAGAACCGAAAAGCACAATACTTACAATCACAGGCCCCATTAATCCACCAAGGTTGTTAACACCACCTGCAAGATTTAGTCGGTGGGTACCACTTTCTTCAGGTCCTAATGCAACAACAAAAGGGTTTGCTGCCGTTTGTTGCAGTGAAAATCCGATTGCAATGACAAAAAAGGCCAATAGAATAAAAGCAAATGATCCAGAATGTACTGCAGGAACCATTAACAGGGCGCCTCCGGCAGAAAGTACAAGTCCGGCAATAATACCTTTCTTATACCCGATTTTGTTTAATATGTCAACTTTACTAGCTTGAGATGCGAAATAAAGAATTAATGATCCAATGAAATATCCCCCGTAAAAGGTATAGTCAATCAGTTGAGATTCAAACTGGGTTAAATCAAAATGCGACTTACAAAAGGGAATAAAAACCCCGTTAGATGCAGCCACGAAACCCCAGAAAAAGAAAACGGTGATGATGCTGTATAGCGCCGTTCCATAATTTTTTTGTTCGTCTTGTTTCATGTTATGGTTAGTGAAAAGTTTTATTCGCTAAACATAAATAAAAAATTTGTGCTACTGCCTGCAATGTTTGTACAATCTTTAAATGTAACTTAAAAGATAGCCCTGAAGGTAATTTTTCCGGTATTTGACGGTTTAATTAAGAGATCGGAACTGTGCCGCTGTTTACAAACCGCAAGTGACAGTCCCTGTTTTTAAGCGTAAATTCGCATATTAGCACATTATACACACGTAAATTAATGTTTGAAGCAACAATACAAGGGATAGGTGCGGGCATTTTGTTTTCATTTTTAACGGGGCCTGTATTCTTTTCCATGATTAAAACCAGCATTGAAAAAGGCTTTAAGGCTGGATTTTCATTGGCCATCGGTGTGGTATTAAGCGACATCATCTTCATCTCTGCTACCATCTTCAGCGCACAGTTTGTGGTTTACAATTCAAGATACAACCAGTACATCGGGGTTATTGGCGGATTGTTTCTCCTCGGTGTTGGGCTTTATTACCTGATCAATAAGGTAAAAGTAAACTACGACCTGGAAGCTAATGAAAATATCAAGCGAAGTGGGTACATGCTAAAGGGTTTCCTGATGTGTCTGCTATCGCCCACCACCCTGATGTTCTGGATAATGGTGGGCGGGTTCGTTTCTGTTCAGCTGCACTTTGAAGCCGCCGAGAAGATCGGCTTTTTTGTTGTCGCTATGGCCACACAGCTCACAGTAGATGCAGTAAAGACCTTCTATGCCGCTAAACTCCGCTATAAGATTAAGGAGCGGTCTATTCAAAACCTGAACCGGGTGGCCGGCGCAGTAATCATCATCTTCGCAATTCGGCTGTTTATCGAGGTATTTAAGCACTAAGTGCCAGGTCTTATATATACGTAAAATAAAAAGGGGTTGCATCGTCATGATACAACCCCTTTCATTTATATAGCAGTTACAACTAGTATGCTCTTTTATTACTGCCTTCTTTCCAGTTTACGAAGGCTTTATTTACAACCTTATTTCCTCCAGGTGTTGGGTAATTACCGGAGAAATACCAGTCGCCGGTGTGTTCTGGACAGGCCTTGTGAAGATTATCCAGTGTCTGATAGATCACTTGAACTTCTGCTTTAATGCCGGCAGGTGTAATAATCTTCGTGATCTGTGCAGAAATCTCTTCCTGTGTGAATGGTTCATAGATTTCTTTCACATGATTGACAATCTCTTCTTTTGGAATCTCCAGCGAAGCTTTACATTTTTCGTAAACTTCATCAATAATGTGCTCCATGCCGCGCTCACGCAGTAATTGGATCGCCGCTTCAAAAGCAACAAACTCGCCCATTTTAGACATATCGATACCATAGCAGTCCGGGTACCGGATTTGCGGTGCTGAAGAAACAATGATGATCTTCACCGGGTGCAGTCTGTCAATAATCTTAATGATACTTTGTTTGAGGGTGGTTCCACGAACAATGGAGTCATCAATAGCAACCAAGGTGTCCGCATCATTCTTGATCACCCCGTAGGTGGTATCATAAACGTGTGCAACCATATCGTTACGGTCTGCATCCTGGGTAATGAAGGTTCTAAGTTTAACGTCTTTGATGGCCAACTTCTCAACCCTAGGGCTCATCGAAAGCAGTTCATCCAGATCAGCGTCATTCACCTGACCTTGTTTTCCAAGCAGGGTGTCTTTTTGAACCTGACGAATATGTTTGTGCAATCCTTCAACCATACCGTAGAAAGAAACTTCTGCAGTATTCGGAATGAAAGAAAACACCGTGTTTTTAAAGTCGTAGTTTACACTGCTTAGAATTTGAGGGCAAAGCAGTTCACCTAAACGTTTACGCTCCTTATAGATATCAGCATCACTGCCTCGGGAGAAGTAAATGCGTTCGAAAGAACAAGCACGTTTTTCCAGTGGCTCACGAATCATCTCTTCGGTAACCTTTCCGTTCTTTTTAACGATCAAGGCATGTCCCGGTTTAATCTCCTGCACATCACGGAAAGGAATGTTAAATGCAGTCTGAATTGCCGGGCGCTCTGAAGCAGCCACTACAATTTCATCATCTGCATAGTAAAATGCTGGTCTGATACCTGCAGGATCCCTAAGGATAAAGGCATCACCATTACCTACAATTCCAGAGATGGCATATCCACCATCCCAGGTTTTAGCAGAACGGCGAAGGATATTTGCGATATTCAAGCCTTCCGAAATACGGTGCGTAATCGCAACGTTATCCAAACCTTCTTTTTTATAGGCATCAAACAAATCCTGGTTTTCATCATCAAGGAAATGTCCAATCTTTTCTAAAACCGTAACCGTATCAGCCTGCTCCTTAGGATGCTGACCAAGTTCATACAACTGCTCCAGTAACTCGTCTACATTGGTCATGTTGAAGTTACCAGCGATAACCAGGTTACGGGTCATCCAGTTATTCTGACGTAGGAAAGGATGGCAATTCTCAATGCTATTCTGACCATGGGTACCATAGCGTAAGTGGCCCAATAATACCTCGCCGATAAAACTTACGTTGGCTTTAAGCCATTCCGCATCCTTCATCAACTCCGGTTTTTCATTCTGGATGTTCACAAACTTGTTTTGAACATAGCCAAAGATATCTGCAACGGCATTTTGTGCCATTGATCTATATCTGCTGATGTAGCGGTGCCCTGGTTTAACGTCAAGTTTTATGGTAGCAATACCTGCTCCATCCTGCCCCCTGTTATGCTGTTTTTCCATTAACAGGTACAGCTTGTTCAGCCCGAAAAGGGCCGTGCCATATTTTTCCTGATAGTAAGAGAGAGGTTTTAAAAGACGAATAAAAGCAATTCCGCACTCGTGTTTGATCTGGTCGCTCATTAGGTGTTGTTTGAGCCGCAAATTTACCGCTAATTAAAATTAGAACCTAACAAGAATTTCTTCTTTCCGTTGGCGCATCGTAAAAATTACAGGCTTATAACTTCCGACTGGATCGGTGCTCCAAAGAACAGTGAACCCAGCGTGTCAAATACCGCAGCATCACCACTGGTAACGAAACGCTGCCCTGCACTTCGACGAAGTCCAGATTCAATTTCCGGATGCCTTGACAGGTAATCTTTCAGGCTCTTCGCGACGATGTCTCCCTGGCTTAGCAACGTAATGCCGCCCGGCAGGTATGCTTCCAGTTTCGGAATGATTAGTGGGTAGTGTGTGCAGGCCAAAAGAATACAGTCTATGCCGGCTTTATTCTGCAGGAGCTTATTCAAATAGGTTTGTACAAAATAGTCTGCACCGGGGTTAAGGTGTTCGTTGTTTTCAATCAAGGGCACCCACATCGGACAGCTTTGCTGCAGCACCTCAATTTCAGGGTAAAGCTTGTTAATCTCCAGCTGGTAGGAAGCTGACTTTACGGTTCCTCTGGTGCCAAATACCCCAACCTTATTAGACTTTGTATATTGATTTATAACTTCTGCAGTTGGTCTGATTACCCCAAGCACGCGGTGGTTTGGATATTTATTCGGCAATACATTTTGCTGGATCGAACGCAGTGCCTTGGCAGAAGCAGTATTACAAGCGAGTATGACCAAGGAGCAGCCTTGTGCAAACAGCCATTCCACACAATCCAAGGTATATCGATACACCGTTTCAAACGAATGATCTCCATAAGGAGCCCTTGCATTATCACCAAAATAGATGTAGTCATATTCCGGCATCTCCGGTATAATGGATTTAAACACGGTTAGCCCACCGTAGCCAGAGTCGAAAATACCAATTGAATTTTTTCTCATTGATGCAAAAAAAAGCGGGACCAGATATGCATCTGGTCCCGCAATTTACATTTTATTCTAGAACTATTTCTTGGTCGCTGGTGCAGCAGCAGCAGGTGCTGGAGTAGCAGTAAGTGAAATACCTAATTTTGTTTTTACAGCGTCAGTAATGTCATCACCACCTTCGAAGTAAACAACATTGTTTCCATCTTGTTGTGCAGCTACATCAAGAACGTAAGCCAAGCCTTTTTCTTTAGCAACAGCTTTGATAGCATTGCTTAGTTTTCTAAGAATAGGCTCCGTTAATTCACCTTGTTTTTGAGCTAACTCTTGTTGTGCTTTTACCGAAGCATCTTTGATTCTGGTATCAAGATCTTTCAATTCGGTATCCATAGCTTGTAGCTCTTTACCTACAGCTTCTTTGTTTGCTTCACTTAATGTTTTTTGTTTCGCAATTGCAGCTTGATATTTTGTTTGAAACTCATTCTGCATTTTCTCAATCTCAGCCGACTTAGTTTTATTTAGATTTTCTAAAGTAGTCTGGGTGGTTTTTGCCTCAGGCATTACCATTAAAATTGTTTGGGAATTCAGGTGTGCAACCTTTTGTTGTGCATTCGCAATGTTTGCAGTGAATACTAATCCTGCTGCTACAAAGAATACATTAATTAACTTTCTCATTTTATTCTTGTTTGTGATTTTATGTTTGATTTTGTGTTTACTTAACTAACGCTCCTGGCTTATACCCTAGTCTTGTAATGATGTCATTGCTTACATCATAATTTGCACTGGAGTAGATCATCATCGTAGCGCCACTGCTTTTGTCAAAGATGAAGTCCAGAAGCTTTCCTTTAGCATATTCAGCTATTGTGTTAGACACTTTTTCCTGAATAGGTTTAAGCAGCTTTACACGGGATTGAAAAAGATCTCCTTCCGGTCCAAACTTCGTACGTTGAAATTCCTTAGCGGTTTTCTCTTTTTCAATAATCTCATTCTCCCGACGTTTACGCATGTCGTCTGTTAGCAATACCTGATCTGCCTGGTAGGCTTTATACATCTTGTCCAACTCCGCGAAGGATGCGTCAGCCTCTTTCTGCCATTGTTGTGCAAGTACATCAAGCTGGTTCTGTGCTGATTTGTACTCAGGCATGTGTTTTAAAATATATTCGGAATCTACATAAGCGAACTTTTGCGCAAATGCACCCATTCCAGCGATAAGCAAGAAGCTTAATAAAAGATACTTTTTCATAAATGGTTAGTTAAATCCTCCTAATTGTTGTGCAATACTAAAGTGGAACTGGCCTTTGTTGGCATCAGGTATACCAGGTATTTTATCAAATCCATAACCATAATCAATGCCAAGTAATCCAAATATCGGTAAAAATATTTTCGCACCTACACCCACTGATCTTCTGATGTTGAAAGGATTGAAGTCACTGAACTTATCCCAGGTATTACCACCCTCTGCAAAAGTTACCAGGAAAGCTGTTGCCGATTGTGAGGCAATTACAGGATACCTTAGTTCCAGTACATATTTGTTAAAGATCGGACTACCTGATTGTCTAGCCGTATTCTGGTTCGCACCAACCGGGATTACCGAGTTGTTGGAGTAACCACGCATTGCAATTAACTCAGATCCCTGCAAGAAGTCAAAGCCCTGCATACCATCACCACCCAGTTTGAAACGCTCGAATGGAGACTGACCAACAGCTGAACTATACGATCCAAGGAAACCAAACTGTGCTTGTGCTTTCAATACCAACTTGCCAGTAATACGCTGGAACCATTGCGACTCAAATTTCCACTTGTGATATTCAGTGAACTTATAACGCTCTTTATCGGATGCTGTTGCATAGTTCGTATTATTAAATAATGAATACGGCGGCGTAGCCTGTACAGTGAATCTGAAGTACGAACCACCAGTAGGGAAAATTGGGGAATCCCTTGAATCCCTGCTTAGCTCTTGTGTTAAGTTGAAGTTATAAGAGGTACCAGTTGAAAACAAGAAACCGCTATAGTTTTCCAGAATGTACTGCTGTGCATTGATGGCGTGTGATAACTGGAAATAGTTATCTGGCCAGTTCAATCTCCTACCTAAACTCACCGTCACACCGTTCATGCGGATACTTTGGTTCTCCGTAGTCGTAAGTCTGTATTTCTGAGATGAAGTGAAAGCGCTCAAGCCAAAGCTTACTGGCTTCTTACCACCTAACCATGGTTCAGAGAAAGAGAAGCTATAAGACTGGTAGTACGAACCGTTGGTCTGACCTCTAAGGCTCAACTTCTGCCCATCTCCTTTTGGAAGTGGGCGGTAAGCTTTACCGTTGAAGATATTTCTCAAAGAGAAGTTGTTGAATGTTAAACCTAATGTACCGATCACACGGCCACCACCAAAACCACCTGACAACTCAATCTGATCTGAAGGCTTTTCCTCTACAGAGTACTCGATATCTACTGTACCATCTGCAGGATTTGGCTTCGGTGTAGGTACAGTTTTCGATTCATCGAAATTACCCAGCTGACCGATCTCCCTTACGGTACGAATCAACTGTTCTTTTGAAAACTTTTCACCCGGTTTGGTACGGATCTCACGCAATACCACGCGATCGTTGGTAATGGTGTTACCTTTAACTGTAATTCTGTTGTTGGTGTACTGCGGTCCTTCATAGATACGCATTTCAAGATCTACAGTATCGCTGTAAATTTTAGTCTGCACTGGATCTACGTTAAAAGTAAGGTAACCGTCGTTCAGGTAAATACTTGAAACGTCATCGCTGTTTCCATCACCTCTTAGCTTCTTTTCCAGCTTTAATTCACTGAAAACATCGCCTTTCTCAATACCCAAAACTTTCTCCAGATATTCTGTGCTGTATTTTGCGTTACCTGCCCAGTTGATGTTACCAAAGTAGTACTTATTACCTTCAAAAACTTCAATGTCTATCGCTACAGCTTTATCGCTGTACTGGTAAACGCTATCTCTAATGATTACCGCATCGCGGAAACCCTTGTCCTGCATCTTTTCAACCAGTGCAAGTTTATCTTCTTCGTATTTCTCTTTATTGAACTTACCAGAACCAAAGATCTTGTAGAATGCCTGTTGGTGGGTCTTCTTCAAAAACTTCCGCAGCTTCGCGTCACTAAATTCCTTGTTGCCAGTAAAGTTGATTTTGCGAACCTTCACCTTACGACCGCGATCGATATCAACTTCTAATATCTGGCTGTTTTCCGCATTGGGGTCATCCTTAGTTTTATATTTAATATCGGTGAAAAAGTATCCTTTATCAGAAAGGTACTTCTTGATTGTGGTTGTGGTGCTGTTGTAAAGATTCTCGTTGATGATGGACTTACCAGACTTGGCATTCAGTCTTTCCAGAATGTCCGTGTTCTGCGATTTGCTTACCCCTTTAAGCTCAAAAGAACTTAACCTCGGGCGTTCTACCACCTGTATATCAAAGAACACACTATCTTCCTCAAGTCTGGTGATATTAATTTCGATATCGTCAAACAATCCGTTTGCCCAAAGCGTTTTTATGGCATTAGCGGTAGCCTCTCCAGGTAAAGTGATGGTTTCACCTTTGATTAATTTAGAAAGGGTGATAATTACCTCTTTGTCCAGATATTTAGTACCACTTAAGGTTGTACCGCCAATAATATATTCTTTGGGAGTGAAGTAATCCAGCTCAGTTCCGGAGACTTTTAAAGACGGTGTAGCTTGTGGAGTGGCAGGTGGACGCGTGATCTGTGCTACTGCCGGAAACCCACACAATAGCAGTAATATAAGTTGGTATATTCTTTTCATTTATTTCTAAAAATCGATGCTAAGTTAATTTAAACACATGTTAAAAAGTGTTAAAAGTAAAATTAGTTCAGTTGTTCACTAATCTTTCCGAAGCGTCTTTCGCGCTTCTGATAATCAACAATAGCTTCATAAAGATCCTCTGAACGGAAGTCTGGCCAGAGCACATCAGTAAAATATAATTCCGTATAGGCCATCTGCCAAAGAAGAAAATTACTGATACGGTGCTCTCCGCTGGTGCGGATCATTAATTCCGGATCGGGAATGTTGGTTGTGGTAAGTTGTGCTGCAAAGGCCTCCTCATTGATCTGGTCAACCTCAAGTGTACCGTCTTTTACCTGTTGCGCAAGTTTTCTTGCAGCTTCGGTAATTTCCCATTTAGCACTATAGCTCAAGGCGAGCGTGAGTGTACAACTGGTGTTGTTCTCCGTCTTCTGCATAGCGCTTTTGAGGTCGTCAATACAACGTTGCGGAAGGGAAGCAATGTTGCCTATTGCATTTAATTTGATGTTATTCTTGGTAAGTGTTTCAGTCTCCTGATTAATTGTTGAAATGAGCAGTTCCATAAGGAAATTCACTTCTTCAATCGGGCGGTTCCAGTTTTCTGTAGAGAATGCATACAAGGTAAGGTGTTTCACGCCGATATCTACACAGCCTTCCATGATGTCTTTAACCGACAGCACACCGCTTTCATGTCCTACACCGCGAAATTTCCCCTGATTTTTGGCCCAGCGTCCATTCCCATCCATAATGATGGCAATATGTTCCGGTAACCTGGATAAGTCAATTTGTTCTTTAAATCCCATTAATTTATATAAGAAAACGCCGAAGCTCTGAAGTCATTTTGGAACTGCAAAGGTATAAGATATGCCTTTACCATCCAAATTGTTAATGTCAAGTTCTTCGTTGATAAAACGTTAGTAGACAATCTGATAGTTTTTAATGTTTTAAGAAGTTGAAACAGTCTTCTGTAAACGAAAATGATAGCCCGATAGTACCGAACATATAACTATCACGCTTTCTTCCATCACCACGCTGTGTGTTTTTAGCACCAGTCTGGTTTAGCGAAGGATCGGAAATGATATTGAATGNNCATATTCCGTCAGCAAAGGCTTCTGCGGTGTGGTAACATACTTCTCTGCGTATGTTCCACTTACATCATCCAGGTAATCTGTCAAAGGGGTACGAAAGCCAAGTTCGGCCAGTACACTGAAACTGGTGTTTTTAATTCTCGCCTTAAAACCGCCACCATAAATTGCAGCAAGCGTATAGGTGCGATAGCGCTGGCTCTGCCCTTCCGTCTGCCACTTATAGGTCCGGTAAAACTCGTCATACGTAGCCGTTGGTTTGAAAACCACACCACCAGCTCCTCCGAAAACATAAGGACTAATGTTCTTTCTCCCGCCGCCGGTAAAGTAGTCCAGAAAATTGAAATCCAGCTGAAAGCTGATCTCATTTAGCGGCGTTTTAAAGTTGATGTTACGTTCACGGAATTGTGTCAGATCAGATTTTGCATCGTCACCAGAAATGGTACCATGCATATAATGAAGC
The DNA here is from genome assembly GCA_002333205.1 of Pedobacter sp. UBA2067. GTDB lineage: Bacteria > Bacteroidota > Bacteroidia > Sphingobacteriales > Sphingobacteriaceae > Pedobacter. Next base: position 16,006 of record DDAD01000138.1, on the reverse strand, counting down.
CCTAATCCCCAATATGGATCAAAGTTCGCTTTTACGAATACACCAGCAGCCAGGCCACTGATCTTTAAAGGATTATTAGGATTAAGTTCTCCCATGTATCCTGCCCCGCCCACCTTCGCACCAACTTCCCAAACTTGCGCCTGCAAGGCCAGACTTGAGAATAGTAAAGTAATTCCTAGACTTATAAACTTCTTTGTAAACTTCATATTAATAATTACGGGTATCAATACCCCAGAGCAACTTATTCCTTAAGGTGGTTAAGTAAGTTTCACCATTGAGCCTGATCAAGTTAACATGGAAAGAAGCCTTGGAAAGTTTGATTTTAACAGAACGGTCTACCGTTTCGGTCCTCGAATCGCAGGAAACCAGAAACTTGGCACTTCTTGCTTCGACTTTAAAGGTCAATGTCGCATCATCAGGAACAATAAGCGGTCGCACGTTCAGGTTATGGGGAGCTATAGGTGTAATAACAAAATTTTGTGAACTGGGTAATATAATTGGTCCGCCGCAGCTTAGTGAATACGCGGTAGACCCAGTTGGTGTAGCAATAAGTAAGCCATCTGCCCAGTAGGAGTTAATAAATTCATCGTTCATATAGGCATGAATGATCATCATAGCAGAATCATCACGACGATGAATCGTCACCTCATTCAACGCAAAGTTCTCATCTCCAAACAGATTGTACTTCGAGGCCAAACTCAGCACACTTCGCTTATCAAGCGTGTAATTTTTATTTATCAGTGCCGCAATTGCGGTTCTTACTTCATTTTTGTTGATGCTGGCCAGAAAACCCAAACGACCAAAATTAATCCCAATCACCGGTATACCCGAATCCCGAACCAATGCAAGTGTATCCAGTAAGGTTCCGTCTCCGCCCAGACTGATCAGCAGGTCTGCCCGTTCAATAAGCTCTGCATTATTCTGGAAGGTGGTAAAACCTTCGCAAACCTTGCACTTACTTCTTATAAATTCATGGTATTCCTGATAGATAACGGCTTTAATCTGGTAGAAGTCAAGGGCATCAAAAACCTCCTGTACATAGGGTAAAACAGTGTCATTAAATGCTCTTCCGTAAATTGCAATTCTCATGGAGGATTTTAAACGTTTAAGTAGTTCATCAAAGAGTTGTAACGGTCTTCAGTGCCGTTATCAATCTTTGTGGTGTTGTAAACTGCCTTCACTTCATAGTTGTACCTTTCGAAGGAAGCAATGATTCCCGACAGCTCGGTCTTGTTAATCTTAAGCGTGACCTCAAGTTTGGTAGAGTCCGGGAATGCACGGACAAAGGAGGAGAGCACCTGTGCATTGTCGGCTTCGACAATCTGCGACATATGCGCGAGTGAGTTATTGCGATTACTGATTTCCAGCACAATTGTTCCCCCGGGTTCCTGAAGGGAAAATATCTCCGCGGTGTATTTGATCAAATCTCTTTCAGTTATCGTACCAAGGAAATTATTGGCCGCATCCAGCACCGGCAGCATGCAAAGTTGCAGCTGGTCCATCAAACGGATCACATCATAGATATGTGTATCGTGAAACACGAAGGGATTTAGAAGCTTCAATGGCCTATCCGAAATCCGGATCTCCGGGTCACGGATTTCAAGAAGTTCATCTTCCGTGATCACACCGAGATATTGGTTATCATTTACTATAGGTAACTGAAAAACCTTGAACTCATTCATTCGAGATAAACCACGCTGAATGGTATCAGCAGGGCTAAGCGGTACGATCACGTTAGATATGAGTTCAGCAGCTACCATTTACTTCAATAAAATTCTGTTTAAAAATCTCCCGAGGTATTCATTAAACTCCTCCGGCCTTTCCATCATCGGGGCATGCCCACATTTGTCTACCCAGTTCAATTCTGAGTTAGGCAACAACTGGTGGAATTCTTCCGCAACATCGGGCGGTGTTACTTTGTCCTGTTTACCCCATATCAATGATACGGGTATAGTGATCTTCGGGATTTCCTTAGACATATTATGACGGATGGCCGATTTTGCAAGTGCAAGAATCCGGATCACCCTCGATCGATCATTCACAGATTTGAAAACCTCATCAACAAGCTCTTTAGTTGCCGTTGCAGGATCGTAAAATGTATAAGCCACTTTCTCTTTAATGTACTCATAACTTTCCCTTCTCGGAAATGAGCCACCAAAGGCATTCTCGTATAAACCAGAACTGCCAGTAAGCACCAGGGCCTTTACATGGGCCTGATGTGCAACCGTAAATGAAAGACCAACATGACCTCCCAGGGAGTTACCGATCAGCACCACCTGACTTAATTTTTTATGCTTAACAAATTTAAAGACGTATTTAGAAAGGCTTTTTACACCCAGCGTTAAAATTGGAAGTTCATATATGGGTAAAATCGGAACGAGGATGTGATAACGATCTTTGAAATGATCAATGGTTGCCTCCCAGTTGCTTAACTCTCCCATTAATCCATGAAGTAATACCAGGGTCTCGCCTTTTCCTGCTTCTATATATTTGAACCCATTTTCTTCTATTACTTCGTATTTCATCAGTTTGTATTAGTTTTCTACGCGCAGGCCACAAGGCCCGATATTATAAGAGATATCACTAAGTTAATAGACATATGCTACAATACGGCATTAATGTCGGATTTTTGTCCCTAAGCTCCGTAAATCCGAGCACAATTTATGCCAATTGCGCTTTCACAACTTCCGCAATTAATTTGCCGTCAGCCTTGCCAGCAAGTTCTTTATTTGCAAGTCCCATAACTTTTCCCATATCTTTCACCGAGCTTGCCCCGGTTTGCGAAACAATACGCGCGATCACTGCTTCAACCTCTGCGCTATCCATCTGCTTCGGCAAGAACTGGCTGATCACTTCAACCTCTTCATCTTCCACCTGGGCCAAATCTGCTCTACCCTGGGTCTTATAAATATCCGAAGATTCTNNTCTTCGCTGCTTTATTAACTTTTGGATAATTTTTACTTCAGCCTCTTCCGTGATCTCCTCTGCAGGACCTTTCTCCGTCTTTGCAAGCAGTAAAGCTGCTTTAATTGCTCTTAGACCTCTTAATTGTGCCTGATCTTTAGCGAGCATGGCTTTTTTGATCTCCTGATCAATCGTATTGGAAAGCATATTTTCTGTTTTTAATGTAGATTATTTCTTAAATGTCAGTGATGCGGAAGCCTGTGCAGTCGGCATAATCAGCATGTCATTGATGTTCACATGTGCGGGCCGGCTTGCAACAAACCAGATCGCGTCTGCTATATCTTGTGCCATCAAGGGCTCCAAACCTTCATACACACTTTTTGCACGCTGCGCATCACCTTTAAAGCGTACAATGGAAAATTCTGTTTCCACCATTCCGGGGTTAATCGCCGTAACTTTGATACCATGCGGAAGCAGATCCATGCGCATGCCCTTGTTTAAAGCATCAACCGCGTGTTTAGTTGCACAGTAAACGTTGCCATTTGGATACACTTCCTTACCTGCAATGGATCCTATATTGATAATGTGTCCAGACTTTTCGGAAATCATCCAGTTCGAGACTACTTTAGTCACGTATAACAGACCCTTCANNTATCCCAATCGTCCGTATCGCCTTTATCTATTGGATCCAAACCCTGGCTCAAGCCTGCATTGTTAATCAACACATCAACTTTCTTCCATTCTTCGGGAAGCGACTCCAGTATCTCAGTAATAGACTTCTTTTCCCGCACATCAGCCACAAGCGGCTTTACCACGACCTGATAGGAATCCTGAAGTTCTTTTGTAATTGATTCAAGCAATTCGGCTCTTCTGCCAACCAATATCAGGCTGTAGCCCTCTTGCGCAAAAGTCCGGGCACATGCTGCACCAATGCCTGAAGTTGCTCCTGTGATCAATGCTATCTTTGAGTTCATAACGATTATTGTTTCACAAAGCTAGAATTATTTCCAGCTGAGCGGCTATTCAAAAAACAAACTAAATGTCACATGACGCAACATCACCTTATTCAGTGGGTTTGAATATGGATTGTTGTTATCATGTTCTAAAATGCTGTTGAAACTGGAGGAATATTTAATTTCCGGAGACATTTTGAAGTACTCAAAATACAGATCCATACCAAGCCCTGCCTCATCTGACAAGAAGTTCTTTTTGTTCTGCAGCAGCATTTCCATAGCTGTTTTGCCTTCGTTGCTCCGCTTTTTAGCAGAAGTAATATCCATCGAATACTTTAGCCCACCAATCATATAGGCGCGGAAGTTCTTGCGACGATCTGACTTCAATTTAAAACCCAAAGGAAGATCGATCAGTGTTGTTTGCAGGACCTGCTGTTTAATCGGTCCCGGATCCAGGAACTGATAGTTCAGAATCCTGTCGTTGAACACAAGCGTTGGTGTTAAGCGCAAATCTGTATGACTCGTTACACGTTTGTTTACGACGAAACCTAAACCATACCCAACTTTTCCCTGACTGTAGATGGACCGGATACCATCATGTATTGGTTCTCCCGGGGGATTTAGGGTAAGATCATAATAAGGATCACGCCAGTCTGGCTTTTTCAAAACCTTATACTCAGATGAAAGCACCTGAAATGTAAATCCGAAGTGTATATCTTTTTCATCAACACCACCGCCCCAGTTTTGCGCTTTCGCACTTGTTATGGCACCAAAGAACGCAATCAGGAGTATTAAGGTTTTTCTCATTTTATACCAGTATAGATTGAACTAATACCAAACGTTAAAGTGATCTGTTTGGTTTGACTGAAGCCTACCCTTTCCATCAGCTGCGTAAAGGCAACACCATCTGGAAAAGCTGCAACCGACTCAGGAAGATATTGATATGCACGTGCATCCTTTGAAAATACTTTTCCAAAAAATGGTGTAATGTGCTTGAAGTAAAAGTTGTAAAGCTGCTTTATTGGGAAACCCTGTGGTTTGGAGAATTCGAGGATCACAATTTTACCACCCGGTTTCAAAACCCGTCGCATATCTGCAAGTCCCTTTTCCAGGTTCTCATAATTGCGAACCCCATAAGCCACTGTAATGGCATCAAACTGATTGTCCTCAAATGGCAGCATTTCAGAATCACCTAGCCGTACCGAAAATATATGGTCCAGCTTACGCTCCTTGATCTTTCTTTTTGCCACTTCAAGCATACCAGCGGAAATATCTACACCGGTAATCTTTTCCGGCTTCAAAATCTTGATCGCTTCGAATGCAAAATCACCCGTTCCGGTTGCCACATCCAGAATAGATTTAGGCTGCTGTGCCTTCAGCTGGCGAATTGCCTTTTTACGCCAGAGGATATCAATACCAAGCGACATGAAATGATTAAGAAAATCATAGGTGCCGGAGATGTTGTTAAACATGGTAGCTACCTGTTCTTTCTTGGTAACCGTCTGATTGTGGTACGGGGTTATATTTTCATTCATGGTGATTGGCAAAGATAAGTAATTGTTGAAAACTAATTTTCTACCTTTGTGAAATGATTATAAAATCAGCAACATTCGTTTGCAGCAATACCAAGGTATCGGCATTGCCCATCGCAAATATGCCTGAGTATGCTTTTATCGGGCGCTCAAATGTAGGCAAATCCTCACTGATCAACATGCTGGTAAACCAGCACGGATTAGCGAAGACCTCCCAGAAACCTGGAAAAACACAGCTTATCAACCACTTCCTGATCAATGAGAAATGGTATATCGTCGATTTACCTGGCTATGGTTATGCCAAAGTGTCCAAATCCAGCAGAGAAGCCTGGGAGAAGTTCATTCGTAACTACATCACCAAACGCGAAAGCCTGCAATGCATCTTTGTATTGATTGATAGTCGCCTGGAACCACAGAAGATCGATATTGAATTCTGCTGCTGGCTGGGTGAAATTCAGGTGCCTTTTGCATTGGTATTTACCAAAGCAGATAAGCAGTCTGCACCAAAAACGGATGCCAACGTTGCTTTATTCAAGAAGCAACTTTCAGGATGGTTTGAAGAAATCCCACCCTATTTTGTTACCTCGGCTGAGAAAGCGCAGGGTAAAGAAGCACTGCTTCAGTTTATAGATGAAGTGAATCAGGATTTTGTAATGCCTATTCTAACGCCAAAAGAAGATTTATAAAAAATGAAGAAATTCTTTTCGCTGGTACTATTCGCCCATTCCATATTTGCATTACCCTTTGCAATGATTGGATTTTTTCTGGGCGTAACCACCAGCACACAACCATTCAACTGGTTTCTACTACTACTGGTATTACTATGTATGGTGTTTGCACGAAATGCCGCCATGGCTTTCAACAGATACCTGGACCGGGATATCGATGCTAAGAACCCAAGAACCGTCATGCGTGATATTCCCGCTGGTCGTGTGTCAGCAAATGAGGCGCTCATCTTCGTAATTGTCAACTGCCTGCTTTTTGTAATTGCCACAGCTTTTATCAATGATCTGTGTCTTTACCTCTCTCCTGTTGCGCTGTTTGTTGTACTTTTTTATAGCTACACCAAAAGGTTTACCGCCTTATGCCACCTGGTACTAGGACTAGGCCTTTCACTAGCACCCATTGGTGCGTACATTGCCGTAACCGGCGCCTTTGATATTGTGCCTGTACTGTACTCCTTTGCAGTTCTATTCTGGGTAAGCGGCTTCGACATCATCTATGCCTTGCAAGATGAAGACTTTGACCGGGCTGAAAAGCTACACTCCATCCCTGCTGCCTTGGGTATCAAAAATGCCTTGAGGCTTTCTGTAGTATTACATATATGCTCCGCAATCTGCGTCATCCTGCCAATTTTCTTCAGTGAATTTAGCTTTGTCTACTATATCGGTGTTGCATTCTTCTGTTTCATGCTTACCTATCAGCACCTGCTGGTTAAGCCCACCGACATTAGTAAAGTTGACCGCGCGTTCGCCACTACAAATGGCTATGCTTCTGTCGTGTTCGCATTGTGTTTTCTACTCGATGCCTTTTTAAGAACCAATTATAATTTCTAAACTATGATCGACTTAATAATTCCAAAAAAAACAAGAACATACATTCCACAAGAACTTGAAATTAAATGGGAGACCCTTGCACCTATCTTTGATGAGCTACAACACAGACCACTGCCAACGGTGGCCCACTTAGAGCATTGGTTAAAAGATAAAAGTGAACTTGAGGCTGCGTTGGAAGAAGATTTTGCATGGCGCTACATCAAAATGACCTGCGACACCAATAATGAAACCCTTGTTCAGGCCTTTCAATACTTTGCAACCGAGATTGAACCTAAAATCGCGCCCATCAACAATGCGCTGAATAAAAAACTGGTGAANNGATAAATACTTCGTGTACCTGCGTGGCATCAAAAAATCTCTTGAAATTTACCGCGACGAAAACGTCCCTCTTTTCACCAAATTACAGGTCGCACAGCAAAAGTACCAGGCTATAAGTGGTGCCATGAGTGTACACATCAATGATCAGGAATATACCCTGGAACAGGCAGCAGCCTTCTTGAAAGATGTAAACCGCGAGCTGCGAAAACAAGCCTGGGAAACCATTCAACAACGCCGACTGGTAAATAAGGATGAACTGAATGTGCTGTTTGACGAATTAATCGCCATGCGCCATGAGGTGAGCCTGAATGCAGGTTTTGAAAACTATCGCGACTACATGTTTCAGGCTTTGGGCAGATTCGATTATACCCCTAAGGACTGCTACAAATTTGCGGAAGCAATAGAGAAAGAAGTTGTACCGATTTTAAAAGACCAGGCAGACAAGCGTGCTGCAGACCTCCAGATTTCCCCGCTAAAACCATGGGATATGGATGTAAGTACCAGTGGTAAACCAGCATTAAAGCCGTTTGCCAACGGTGAAGAGCTTGTTGATAAAACCATCACCTGCTTTGAGCGTATCGATCCGAAACTGGGTCAGATGCTTGCAACCATGAAGGCAAACAAGCTTTTCGATGTAGAAAGTCGTAAAGGCAAAGCACCAGGCGGATACAACTATCCATTAGCAGAAACCGGAGCGCCGTTTATTTTCATGAACTCTGCAAATACCCTTCGCGATCTTACCACAATGGTACATGAAGGTGGCCACGCAGTTCATACTTTCTTAACAGCAAAGCTGGAACTGAATGACTTTAAACACTGCCCTTCTGAAGTTGCAGAGTTGGCTTCTATGAGCATGGAACTGATTACCATGGACCAGTGGGATGTATACTTTGACAAAGAAGAAGATCTTATCCGCGCCAAACGCGAACAGCTGATTGATGTGTTGAAGACCCTTCCATGGGTAGCTGTGATTGACCAGTTTCAACACTGGATCTACACCAATCCGGGCCATAACGCGGCAGAACGCGAAGAAGCTTTCAAGCAAATCTATAGCAGATTTGGTGCAGGTTTCGCCGACTGGGAAGGTCTGGAAGCATCATTCGGCAATCTTTGGCAAAAACAGTTGCACCTGTTTGAAGTGCCTTTTTACTACATTGAATATGCAATTGCGCAGCTTGGTGCCATTGCGATCTATAAAAACTATAAAGAAGACCCTGCTAAGGCATTGAAGCAATATCTTGATGCACTGGCCTTAGGCTATACAAAACCGATGAATGAGATCTATGAAACTGCAGGAATCAAGTTCGATTTCAGCGTAGATTATATAGCTGAGCTAGCTGATTTCATCAAAAATGAATTAGCCAAATTAGATTAGTAATACAACAATTTATCTAAGTTTGAACCCAATAAAACACGGAAATCAGTATATGCTTGAGAAACTCCTCAGAAAGAAATCCATTACTAAAATTTTAGAAGATGCAGATAAGGGCTATGGTGAACATGGCGCCTCCTTACACAAAACGCTTGGCGTTCGGGATCTTACTGCCTTCGGTATAGCCGCTATTATCGGTGCGGGGATTTTTAGTACGATCGGGAAAGCCAGCGCAGATGGCGGTCCGGCGGTAATCTTTCTCTTCATTTTTACCGCTCTGGCCTGTAGTTTCGCTGCATTTGCGTACGCGGAGTTTGCCTCAATGGTACCTGTTTCCGGAAGTGCCTATACCTACTCTTATGTTGCCTTCGGTGAGCTTGTAGCCTGGATCATCGGATGGTCACTGATCATGGAATATGCCGTGGGGAACATCACGGTGGCCATTTCCTGGTCCGATTACTTCACCGGCTTACTCTCCTCCATACAGATCCCAGCTTTAAATATCAGTGGCATACACCTGCCCGACTGGATGACAATGGACTACCTTACCGCATTGAACGCGCATCAACATGCGGAAGCGCTGGTTGCCGCAGGAAAGGATTACTCCAACCTGGATGATGCTACACGAATCGCAAACAATGCCTGGAATACAGCGCCTAGAATTGGAGACTTCCACGTGGTTGCTGATTTACCTGCCCTCGGTATCATCATCTTTATTACATGGCTCGTTTACCGAGGTATGAAAGAATCCAGAAATGCAAGTAACGCTATGGTGGTCATAAAACTGGCGGTTATCCTGTTGGTACTGTCCGTAGGTGTTTTCTATGTTGATGTAAGCAACTGGGATCCTTTTGCACCAAATGGCGTGAGTGGAATCCTTAAAGGTGTTTCCGCAGTATTCTTCGCCTATATCGGTTTTGACGCCATCTCTACCACTGCTGAAGAATGTAAAGACCCGCAGCGTGACCTTCCACGAGGTATGATGTGGGCGATCATCATTTGTACAATCCTGTATGTTGCAATTGCGCTGGTATTAACCGGTATTGTAAACTACAGCCTTCTAGCTGTTGGTGACCCCGTAGCTTTCGTCTTTGACCAGATCGATCTGAAGCTAATGAGCGGTATTATCGCAGTTAGTGCAGTATTTGCCATGGCAAGCGTGCTCCTGGTGTTCCAAATGGGACAACCAAGGATATGGATGAGCATGAGCCGCGATGGTTTATTGCCAAAAGCCTTTTCAAGGATCCACCCAAAATACCAGACCCCATCTTTTTCTACGGTGGTTGTTGGTTTTGTGGTTGCGGTACCGTCATTGTTTATGAATCTGACTATCGTTACGGACCTTTGTTCTATTGGAACCCTATTCGCCTTCGTACTGGTATGTGCGGGTGTATTGGTACTGCAGGACCGTACCGATATCCAACGAAAATTTAAGATTCCATATCTTAACAGTAAGTATATTATTCCACCAGCGTTTATCGCTGCAACNNTACTCTATTTAAAGCAGAATCAACAGCTTTCATCACCAACCAGCCTCAGCTATACAGCCCGGTGAGCTTCGTAACATCCTTAAACGGCGCTGAGCTTACCGCAGTCCAGGAGCAAATCAAACTGGATGAACAAAAGGCTAACCTGATTGAAAAAAATGTTGATACTGAGGCTTATTTAAACCGCCTTTCTGAGTCAGCCTATAAGGATTTTGTAGATCGTTCTGCTGTAAATCAGGAAAAGAAATATGAATATGGCTGGAGCTTATTTAAACACAAGATTCCGATGTGGATCTTCTTTTTCATGTGCTGTGCCATTACCTACTACTGTATTAAAAAGAACCTTTCACTGATCCCGGTTCTTGGACTAACCTGCTGCTTATACATGATGTGTGAGTTGGGCATCTCCAACTGGATCGGATTCGGAATCTGGCTGCTTATTGGACTGATCGTTTATTTCTGTTATGGCTATAAACACAGTAAGCTGAACAAGGAAGTTATCTAGCACTTTTAACAGCTTCGGGTCAAACGCACAGCAAACGCACACGAAACGCACACCGAACGCACACCGACCGCACACGGCATGTGGGTTTGGTGTGCGTTTGCTGTGTCTGAGATTAGGGTCTGATGTGTTTTAGGTCCATAGCTGAGATCAGCAGAAATGCCGCAGGGTGCAACATCTGTTCTATTCAAGTTTGACGGATTGTCCAGGTATGAAGAAGCCGCTAGCTGTCTTGTACAGGAAGCGGCTTAACCACTGCGTTTGAAAGTATTTTCTACGCTGGAAGTCTGGTAAGTTCAATGTCATCCGTAGAGACAAAGATCAGCGGCACTTTCTCCACATCTACATAACTAGAGTCCAACCCAAAACTTCGCTCTTCTGAAAGGCTTAGACGCTTAAGTATAAAGTAGTACATCATGATACTGCGTTCATAAAGATTTAAGGTAGTGAACCTGGAAAGATGTTTTTCTAACAGAATGAACCTAAAATCACCCGCTATCCGGTGTTTCTTTAAGGAGGCATACTGACTAGTGATATCTACTTCGCCGTTGGCCACAAGGTCCTCTACCACTTTGCGGAAAAGGATGTTGATGCGCTGTTCTACCCGGAACCCAAGTTTGAAGTCGATACGGATCAATTTACCGGGGATCAGGAACTCAACCTTATACTCTCGTGTGAAAGGCTCATCAACTACATCCACGTGAACCAGCCAGTAAATATCTGCCCGTTTAGGTTCTTTCTGTAGTATGGAGTAGATGATCTTGGATTCAATTTCGGTCTTGAAGTTTGCGCTTGTTAAGTACACCAGCTGAGATGAATATTTCGCAATGGTTTCGTCCTCACTTAGCTCGCTGATCAGCTCAAAATAATCATCGATGCCAACGTACTTGACAAATCTGTTTTTAATCTTCCTGGCTACGTACCAGCTCCATATCACACTGAACAACGCTGCGCCAATCAATAACGTCACGAATCCACCATGAAGGAACTTGGTCATGTTACCTACCAGGAACGATAATTCGAGCGCGCCGTAGATTACCAGGAAGATCACAATGATATACAAAGGCACCTTTTTGGCCTTCATGTAGTAAGCAATAAGAATGGTCGTGGCGAGGAAGGTCAGGTTAATTGCAAGTCCGTATGCCCCTTCCATGTTAATCGACTTTTTGAACAGCAATACCACGGCAATACAGCCGGCGCATAACAGCCAGTTGATAGATGGCACATAAATCTGTCCCTTATGGTTGCTGGGGTAAGAGATCAGCACTTTAGGCCAAAGGTTCAGGCGCACCGCTTCAGAAATCAGGGTGAAGGATCCGGTGATCATCGCCTGACTGGCAATAATCGCAGCCAAAGTTGCCAGGGCAACCATGAAAAGCAGGTACTGCGGAGGAACAATCTCGTAAAACGGATTGATGTTGGCATTATAATCCGGGTGTTTCAACAGCCAAACACCCTGGCCCAGGTAGTTGATGATCAGGGTAATTTTAACAAATACCCAGCTTACCCGTATGTTATCTTTACCGCAGTGTCCAAGATCTGAATACAAGGCCTCAGCTCCTGTGGTACATAGAAATACACCACCAAGTATCACCAGCGCCATAGGATTGGTAGCGAGTAAATGTCCGGCATAATATGGGTTCAACGCCTTTAGGATACTAAAATCCTGCACCACGTACAGCATTCCAAGTACACCCAGTGTGGAAAACCAGAGTAGCATAATGGGACCAAACATCTTACCAACCAGGNNAGTGATAATTGCTATTACAATAGGAATGACCTGCACTGCCGGAAACTTAAACTGGAGCCCCTCGATGGCGGTGGTAACCGTAATACTAGGCGTAATAATTCCATCTGCAAGCAAGGCACAGCCCCCAAGAATTGCAGGAACGACCAGCCATTTAGCTTTTTTACGCACCAGAGAGTAGAGTGAAAGTATACCACCCTCCCCTTTATTGTCTGCCCGCAAGGTTATTGCAACGTACTTAATGGTGGTTTGCAAGGTGAGCGTCCAGATGATACAGGATAAGGCACCGAGCACAACCATGGGTGTAATGGGCTGTCCGGCATCACTGACGGTATTGAAGATGGCTCTTAAGGTGTATAATGGAGACGTTCCGATATCTCCGTAAACGATTCCCAGACTGATGAGTAGACCGGCTCCGGAGAGCTTTTGAATATTCGTTGTACTTGACACTGAAATAAATTGAAGTGAAATTCGAGATCAAAAATGCACTTTATTAAGGAAACAAATAGGATTATGTTAATTTTTGTTAAATCTCGAATTTGTAAACATTTCCAGGATGTTTATTGTTTATTTATTTATACTTTTGGCGCTATCGATGGGAAAAAACATAACCAAATCTAAGCTGCTTCAATTCTTTTGCATAATATGCATTGGTATTTTATGCAACAGTAGTGTTTTTGCTCAAAGGTCGGATAGTTTAAACTATTTTAGCAGATCTAAGAAGACGCCTAAACCGACAACCATCAAACCCAATCTACCTTCTTACCGCCCGCTTTTTGATGGCTTTACTTTCCTGCCCAACAATAATGTATTGGCAAGCAAAGGTTCTGCCGCTAAAGCCGAAAAGAACCTGACTTTCATCAAAGTTTCTCCAAGCACCATAGACGACCAGATCACTGTAGTCTATAAGCTGGAACGTGAAAGTAATGTTTCCATTAAAATCATGGATCTTTTAGGCAATGAGGTAACCACCTTAGCCAACGAGCGTTCTGGCAGTGGTGAGCAAACAAAAACTTTTTCTATTGCCAATCGTTTAAGCAGCGGAATCTATTTCGTCCGGATCGTTGCTGGTGCAGAAACGTCAGTAAAACGCATCTCCGTTTTATAATTCTGCTAATCTTTTTTACTTTCGGTCATGAAAATTATTGCAATTGGACGCAACTATGCTGCGCATGCTCAAGAATTAAACAATCCTATACCAAGCTCTCCGGTAATCTTTCTTAAACCTGATACAGCACTATTGAAGAACAATCGTCCCTTTTATATTCCAGACTTCTCCTCCGATATCCATTATGAACTGGAGGTGGTCCTGAAAATTTGCAAAGAAGGCAAACACATTCAAGAAAAGTTCGCTACAAACTACTATGAAGAGGTTGGGCTCGGCATCGATTTCACCGCACGTGATATTCAGAGTGTACACAAAGAAAAAGGCTTGCCATGGGAACTTGCAAAAGCTTTCGACAACTCCGCTGCAGTAAGCAACTTCATTCCCAAATCGTCCCTGACCAACATGTACGAACTTCCATTTGAACTTAAGATCAACCAGGAGACACGGCAAAATGGTAACACTAAAAATATGCTGTACTCGTTTGAAAAGATAATCGCTTTCGTTTCTCAGTATATCACCTTGAAGAAGGGCGATATGATTTTTACCGGCACGCCAGAAGGCGTAGGTCAGGTTCATCCCGGAGACCGGCTGGAAGCCTGGTTAGAAGGGCAACAACTATTGAATTTTGAAATTAAATAAGCTTGATGCGTAGACCATTCCTGTTCCTTATCCTATTTTTTGCAGTTATCCCGGCTTCTAAAAGCCAACAATTAATCAGCAACAATAAATATCCATTGGTAGATTTCCGACCGCCATTAAACATTAATCCCCCTGCACTTTCGGGCTCGTTTGGGGAACTTAGGGCCAATCACTTCCATTCGGGAATAGACTTAAGAACAAACCAGCGGGAAGGGTACCCGGTATATGCCATTGCAGATGGCTATGTTTCGAGGATCAGGATCCAGAGCAGTGGATTTGGAAATGCGTTGTATATCAATCATCCAAATGGCTATACTTCTGTTTACGGCCACTTGCAGCGATACAATGCCAAGCTTTCTGCTCGTGCACGATCGATTCAATATGAGAAGAAATCCTTCGATATTGACGAATTTCCGGCAGCAGATCTTATTCCAGTGTACAAGGGCGAGATCATTGCTTATTCAGGAAACACGGGTAGTTCTGGCGGGCCGCACCTGCATTTTGAGATCCGTGATACGAAAACCGAGGCAACCATAAATCCACAGCTTTTTGGAATTGAAGTACCTGATCAGGTTAAACCTGTTATTNNTATTTCTGCTTTATACGCCTACCGCCTGGATAACCAGCCATTCAGTGAGTTTACACCGAAAATTCCGATCCCTATAGTTGGCAGCGGCGGCGTTTACCGGGTAAACAATACGGTAAGTTTAAGCGGGGAAATTGGCTTCGGTATTGTCACCACCGATAGACACACCGGCATGTCTGGTACAAACGGTGTTTATTCTATTACGCTTGAAGTAGATGGCCGACCGGTTTTCACTTCAGCACTGGAGCGGTTTTCATTTGAAAACAGCAAAGGCATCAACGCCCATATTGATTATCCCACTTTCCTGAACACCCGCAGAAGCATTCAGAAGAGTTTCGTGGATCCGGGGAACCCACTGCAGATATACAGCAGTTTGGAAAACCGGGGCCGCCTTAGCTTCAATGATGGCTTAATGCACGACCTGAAATATACGGTGACCGATGTTAAAGGTAATACCAGCACCATTAACTTCAAGGTACAGGCTTCAGAAAACCCGGTAGTAGCGACAGCCCGCCCATTGAAAGGCATTCTATTTCCTTACAACCAGGTGAATGAATTTAAAACAGACAGCGTGTTTGTGCAGATCCAGCGTGGTAATCTCTACAACGACCTGGATTTTGTTTATAAAGCAGGCAATCAGCTGGCACCACGAGGATACTCTGTAGTACATCATGTTCAGAACCGTTTAACGCCATTACATACCGGCTTTGAGCTTTGGATAAAACCGACTGCTTACTTAGGTGCTTTAGAAGAAAAAGCGCTGATCGTAAGTACCTCTGGCGCATCACAAGGTGGCAAATTTGAAGATGGCTTTGTGAAGGCTAAGCCCCGCAACTTCGGAAGTTTCTACATTGCTGTAGATACCATTGCGCCGACGATTACGCCTTTGAACATTTCCGAAGGCAAGAGCATGAAAGGCATTGGAAAGATGAACTTTAAAATCCGGGATAACCTTTCTGGCATCAAAAGCTTTAACGGATATATTGACGATCAATGGGTGTTGATGGAGTTTGATGCGAAAACCGCAACATTGTCGCACACTTTTGATGGTAGTCTATCAAACGGGAAACATAACTTAAGGCTCATTGTTGTAGATATGAAAGATAATTCAAAGACATTGACGCTATCATTTTATAAATAAAAGATATGACAGAACTATCGGCAGGAATGCAGGCACCAGCCATTAATTCCAAAGACCAGGATGGCAACCCCATCAGCTTAGATCAGTTCCGCGGCAAAACTGTGGTACTCTATTTCTATCCTAAAGACGATACACCTGGTTGCACCGCAGAGGCCTGCGAC
>DDAD01000108.1:2651-7024 GCA_002333205.1 Pedobacter sp. UBA2067 | reverse complement strand
TTCCCTCACCTTCATCAACTATCTGGACTCAAATAAGGTAATTGAGAAATATGGTTTCGATAAGGACAACTTCTACACGATATTCATTCCAAATACGTATGAGATGTACTGGAATACTGCTGCAGACGATTTTCTGGAGAGAATGCATCAGGAATACAGGAAATTCTGGACAGCGACCCGCAAAGACAAAGCAGCAGCACTGAAACTTACCCCAATTGAGGTAACCATCCTTGCCTCTATTGTAGATGGTGAAGCGCTGTATGACAAAGAAATGCCCATCATAGCTGGATTGTATTTAAATCGTTTATCTAAGGGCATCAAACTTCAGGCAGATCCAACGGTAATTTTCGCAAATGGAGACTTCACCGTAAACCGTGTAACAGGACCATTATTGCGAATTGAATCACCTTATAATACTTACAAGAACGCCGGCCTTCCTCCAGGACCAATCATGATGCCGAGCATTGCAGCGATTGATGCAGTTCTGAACAAGGNNCAAAAACGCGTGCAGAACACGAGGTAAATGCAAATAAATACAGAGCTGCTTTAGACGCACGCAAAATTTTCAGATAGATACATGTACACACACAGCACAAAAATTAGAGTTAGATACAGTGAAACAGATCAGATGGGCTATGTCTACAACGGTAACTATGCACAGTATTATGAAGTAGGTCGTGTAGAAATGCTGCGTAGCCTCGGTATGACTTACCAGGAAATGGAAAAGGATGGCGTAATGATGCCCCTGCTTGAACTAAACAGCAAATTCATCAAGCCTGCCTTTTACGACCAGGAACTTACCATAAAGACAACAGTAGATGAGAAACCCGGTATTCGGATCAAATTTATCTATGAGATCTTCAACGAGGAAAACGAGCTAATCAATATTGGAAAGACCACGCTGGTTTTTTTCGATATGGAGAAAAAAAGACCATGCCTTCCCCCACCCGCATTTGTTGAACGAATGCTCAGGTTTTTTTAGCAATTTGCGTGAATGGAATGGGTACATAAGCAGTTACTTCGGATACGTATCTATCACCTATTTATAGAGTGGCNNTCGCTGATTGATCGTGCATCTTCACTGGCATATAACTTTATGCTGGCAATTTTCCCTGCCATCATCTTTCTCTTCACACTAATCCCCTTTTTACCCGATGGCTTCCAAAACCAGCTGATGTCACTCATTGCGCTGATCTTGCCAACTAAGGCCTTCGAAGCATTCCGAAGTACCATCGAGGAGATTGTTAAGATTCAGAACGGGAAACTACTTTCGCTCGGTTTTTTGCTTTCCCTGATTTTTGCGACAAACGGAATGCATTACCTTATGGTGGCATTTAATAAGTCCTCCTTGATCATTGAAACACGTTCCTGGCTGAAGCAGCGCGTCATTGCGATTGTCTTAACGCTTATCATTGCTTTTTCAGTGATCATCTGCATCGGTGCCATGACTATCGGCGAGATTGCACTTACTTACATCAAAACCGAGCTTCATATAAAAGGAAACCTCACCTACTACGCGATACAACTTACACGCTGGGCATTGCTGGGCATCTTATATTTCGTGACCATATCTATTCTTTACCGTTACGGTCCGGCTAATGCGAAAAAATGGAAGTTCTTTAGCCCAGGTTCATTCCTGGCAACCATCCTTGCCTTCCTTACCATCTGGGGGTTTTCCTTTTACATCAACCAGTTCGGATCCTACAATAAGGTTTACGGCTCTATTGGGACGTTGCTGGTGATGATGATCTGGTTATACCTCAATTCTTTAATCCTTCTACTCGGCTTTGAGTTAAATGCGAGCATAGATCTGACGAAAAGAAGCGTTAAAATCATCAAACCTAATTTCAACAGGTTCAAAAAAGACGTCCAAATCGAGGACAAGCTGCATAAATAAAAATTATTCTTCCTCATTTTAAAGGGCTTAGCTGGTTTTCCAGAAAAAAAGCATGTCCCTGTTTGCAGTTCCAGCGGGAGTTTGTACTTTTGTCGCGGAGAGTTGGCAGAGTGGTCGATTGCGGCAGTCTTGAAAACTGTTGAGTGTAATAGCTCCGGGGGTTCGAATCCCTCACTCTCCGCATCAAGAAATTAAGCCCCAATATGGGGCTTTTTTGCGTTATAGGTCAGTTTTAACACCTACTATCTACCTTTGGAAATAATGCGACATATTGTTAAAGAAAGTCGTTCCTTTTTCCCGATTGCCGGCTTCATTCAGATATATGCCATCTAACATGAATCCTTTCGCTGCCACAGCCTCGTACTCCCCCATGCTAACGGTCAGGTCAAGCAAAGTACTATTCTGAATGCTGTTCTTCACGGCCAAGTAATCATCATAGTGGTTTGATGCATGATCTTTAGGCTGAATCCCATGTACCATTATGAGTTTAGCAGAAGATGAACCTAACACATCATTCGAGTATGAAACAAGCCAAGCCCAGAGCTTTTGAGCATCCACCGTCTTTCGATCACTTGTACCTCCATCAAAATACACACCAGCAGGATTTAGAGTCTTGTACCATACTTTTCTGAAATCACTGGATAACTTCATGATATTAGCCAAACTCATGCCCTCCTGAGCTACCCGCGAATACATTGCACCGCTGGAATTGGAGAAAATCACTCCAAAAAGACCCACATTCCCGTTTATTGACGAGCAACGAATGTTGTAAGATATTTTGCTTCCGGAATCGAATTCTAGGTCAATAAATCCTAATGATACGGCTGTGGAGTCTGTGTGAACAGTGGCTAGCTGGTTATCTCCCTGGTCCATAAAACCTACCTTGAAAGTTCCACCCCCGGGCGGCTTTAAATAAAAGAGCCTTGCTTTTTCGTATTTAACCTCTCCCTTGGATTGCCAATCGAACATTAAGTTATCTCCATTTACCGCATATAAACCCATCCCGTTTATAGAATACTTAGTCGGCGCCGAGTCTAAGGAGGCTAAATTCATGTATTTCAAAGCAGCTGACTTGTTGAATGTCACATCCTCTGCAAGTGCTATATCCTTATCAAACATCTGAAGCCCGGATCCTCCATCACCATACCACTGCTTCATTATTGGTCGAAGGAAATCAATGTAAGAGTTTCCTCCAGCGCCAGCGGTATGACTGTCTAAAACGCCTATGAAAGAAAACATTTTGCCTTCTGGCTTTGCAGGTACAACGGGAACAGGCGGCGGAGCCGGTGCAGGTGTCGGAACCGGATTTGGCTTCTTACAGGAAGCGATTGCAAAACATGCAATTAAAAATATAAAGGAGCGCTTTTTCATATTTGGGTATATTTGGTTTGGTGGCTTATGTTTATTATCAATGATAATGATTTTAAACAACAACGGCTATAGGTGTTTGCAAGAACGGGCTGTCTGTGCTGAGCCAACAACTTTACGAAGACCTTTATTGAACAGAAGTTGTACTTTAGGCAAATGAATGAGCCACTAACCGAGCAAGATCTATATGATATGGGGATTGCTTTTGACGAGCAACTGGGGATGTACAAGCTATCTTCAGTTTTGTGTTACGCCCTTGATAACCACATGCTTTACTGCCATGATCGGAAAGGCAACACGATGATTCCCATCAGTCGGGAAATTAAAACCAGACAGGATATCTCTGATTTGTATTCATTACTGTTCAATGCTTAATCATATCGACTAAGCCGTTTACCTCCAGGAGCATCAAGGTGCAGAACGAAGCATAACTGTTCAACACACCAAAATGAAGTTTAATCTCATTTTAATCTATGCTTATTACCTTACCAAAGATTTATGACTCACAACTTGAGTACTGGCTTAAAATAGCGGGCGCCCGGATAGGCAACCGCTATTTTTTTGGTAGATATAATGCCATCTATATTTAATGAGCAGATGAGAACGAGGCAATTCTTCAAAACAAAAATTCAACCAGTATAACCAAAATAGGAATAACACATCATAGTGTATAACCAGTTTAGAATTAACAGCTAAATAAGTATAGCAATACTAGGACAAGACAGCTTCGGGTCAAACGCACACCTGACCCACACCTAACGCACACCAAACCCACACCAAGCGCACAGTGGGTGTGTGTTTGATGTGGGTCTGGTGTGTGCTTGATCTGTCCCTTGTGTGAAACAGCCTTGAACCTGGTACCCCGGCTCTTACACCTTGGCATTTCTCCAATTTTCTCATTTCCTTGTGTAGCATATTGTGCCAGTGTATATGTCTTTCAATTCGCACTTTCGTGTCGTCATATTGATCTTTTTTCTACCGAAAATGAAATTGAAATTAAACGCTACAAGGCTATCAATTCTGTTGATTGCTTTAACCTTCTTTGGCTGTAAAGAACAGCTATTTGACAGTCCAATTGAAACAAGTCCAACAGCTGCCGTTCCAGATC
>DDAD01000108.1:0-2545 GCA_002333205.1 Pedobacter sp. UBA2067 | reverse complement strand
CAATGGTTATAGCGATGATGAAACACTCGCCAACTATGAAGCCATGCGTCAGCTAATGGTAAAAGCTAATGTGAATTATATTTTCGCTGGTCCACAGCCTATAAACTTTAGCACAAAGAGCCAACGCAACCGCTTGCTAGCATTTAACGAAAAGCTCCTCAAGTGGGATCCCGATCACGTAGTTGACGTACTCAAAAAGCTTAGTCAACAAGATTTTAAAATTAAGAAAGCGTATTCCTTTACAGACGGCAGAAATATTAACGATAAAGGGCATGAGGTTGTAAATGGCTACATGTTCAATGCGCCACTATTTAAGCACTTGTTAGGATACGGTCCAATAAAGCCCTAAATGAAAAAGGCCCGCATGAATTGCGGGCATTTCTCTTTTCAAAAACTATTTAGTGGCTTTCTTTATCTTCTGTGCAAAGTCCAACGATCTCATGAAAAGTATCATGTACCGAAACTAACGCAGCATTGATCTTTTCATTTTTAGCTTTTTTAAGCACAATCTTATTCAAAGCAGTGGTTTTAGACTTAAGCGTCTTAAGCGCAGCTCTAATCTCAGGTTTATCAAACTGGGCAGGTATAGCAGACTTCTCCAATAATGCTGCTTTGTCTACCATTTCACCACTGCGTTGCTTAATAGGATCAAACTGCCCTTTTTCAGCTGGATGGAAGGTTTCGGACATCACGGTATGGAAAGCGCCAAGTGCTTGCCAGGTAGCAAACTTATCCTGAGCGTTAGACTTAACAGCCACAAGGCTGATCAGCAGGGTAACAAGAAGACAAATCTTTTTCATAATTAAAAACGAAGACAGCCGGTATTGGCTATGCATCGAAGATAATTATTTTTTGAACTTGCTCAAATAAGCCGCTGCCCTTTTAAGTTCGGACTTAAAAAGTGTATCTACCTGTTGAATTTTCCGCTTTTCGGCTTCAAAATAAGTGATGGCTTCTTCGTTCGATTTGCCGGTAACATCTGGCTCGAACTCGTGCATCCAGGTATTCATCGCCTCTTCAGCTACATTCAACCGGTCGCGTACAGTAGTGATGCTGTCTTTTTCTTTGATGGTATCAATTTCAGCATGTTGCGCTTTTAATGCCGACATATTTTTAAGCATTTCTTCCAGCTTCAACTGCTGATCGACCACTTTACCATGATCGGCCATTACAACATCATGCACCTTGATCACCTCATCACGAGTAGCTTTATGGTCTGACTGTTGCTTGCAGGAGGCCAAAGCAAGCATAAGCAACATTAAACAAGAAGTTTTATTCATAACTGTTGAATTAGCCCCTTAGCTTAGTCCACCGTAAATAGGTAGCACCCCATGAAAAACCTGCACCAAATGCAGTAAGAATCATGTTGTCTCCTGCTTTGAAGTCGTTTTTATAATCCCATAAACAAAGTGGAATTGTTGCAGCTGTGGTGTTACCATAGCGTTGAATATTTACTTTCACCTGCGTATCTGTAAGTCCAAGCTTTTCCCCTACAGCATTGATGATGCGGAGGTTAGCCTGATGCGGAATCAACCAGTTGATCTCATCCACGCGCAATTCATTACGGTTGAGCAAGGTGTTGCAGGTATCGCTCATGCCTTCAATAGCCGCTTTAAACACAACTTTACCGTTCTGACTGATATAGTTTAGCTTGTTATTTACTGTATCTATACTGGACGGGGTTTGTGATCCTCCGGCTAGTACAATAAGATGCTCACGACCTGAGCCGTCTGTTTTGAATACGTTGTCCATAATACCAACTTCTTCCGTAGTCTGTTCCAAAAGCACCGCGCCGGCGCCATCACCAAACAGGATACAAGTATTACGGTCTTCATAATTGATAATGCTGCTGTTCTTATCTGCGCCTACAACGATTACATTCTTGTAACGTCCACTTTCAACTAAACCAGCACCAAGTGTTAACGCATACAAAAAGCCGCTGCATGCAGCATTGGAGTCTACGCCCCAGGCATTAACAAGTCCAGCTTTTTCACAAACCACACTTGCTGTAGAAACCATGATGTAATCGGGTGTTGATGTGGAGATAATNNGGTTGCCAGGTCTGAAGTTGCAAAACGTTCGTCATTCACAATCCGGCGTTCTTCAATTCCCGTTCTGGATACAATCCATTCACTGTTTGTATCCACCATTTCCTCTAAAGCTTTGTTCGTAAGAACAGTTTCGGGTACATATCCTCCTAAAGCGGTAATAGCGGCATTATATCTAATCCTCATTAATGTCTCAATTATGTGGCCGCAAAAGTAGGAAATATTACAGCTACGTTACATTTTATTTTGAAGGTAATGTACCTTTGCGCGGTATTATAACAATTATTCAACAATACTTCTAGCTGATGAAATTTTCTCCCCTATGTTCCCTGCTACTTTTTGCCGCAACAATCGGCGGTTTGAGTTCCTGTAAACAAGAAAGAACATTACCTATTTTCGGGATGCGGGATACGAAAACCACAAAATTGGCTGACGGTACTACACAGGTAGACACGGTGTATCACACAATACCGAACTTCTCTTTCCTTAATCAGGAT
>DDAD01000139.1:11930-66748 GCA_002333205.1 Pedobacter sp. UBA2067 | reverse complement strand
GGTGAGGTCACGGTGGAGCAACTGGCTTCCGGTAATTTTCCTGCACCCGCTACCGCCAGGGGCTGGCGGCTGTGGAGTTCGCCGGTGTATCATGGATCCAGTGCTGGATCGTCTTATTACCACCTCTATGATTTTCTGGCTGCGATGTTTGTAACCGGACCGGGCGGTTCAAGAAATGGCTTCGATGATTCACCACAGAATGGGCACACCATCTACACCCATAATCAGGCGGTCGTGGGCTCGCTCTCGCAGAAGTACAGTGGCATTCCGGGCATGATTAGCAGCGTTGACCTGGGTAGAGGGATTTATGTCTTTTCGCGTGGTGATCGCCAAAGTCCTGATGCGTATGCCAGGCAGGTACAAACTCCACCATTTGAAAGTCCCGGATCTTACATCATTCAGCATAAAGGGCTGCTTTTTCAGGGTAGTTTACAGCTGGAATTGCAGAACCGGAATATGGGCGCAGCGGGCGATGGTTTTCACCTGCTGGGTAATCCCTATGCCGCGGTATTGCGTTGGGCTGATCTGCAGAAAGAAAACTTAAGTCCTTACCTCTGGAAGTTTAATCCATTGAACAATGCCTACGACGTTTCCAATGACCTAAAAACCACCATCAACGCAGGGGAAGGGTTCTTTGTGAAGGTGCTAAATGGACATGCCCGGGGTAGCATCGCTTTTGGCGAGTCGGCCAAGCTGAATAGCTCTACAGGCTTGATGGAGCTGAAGCAGGGCGGAGAGCCTGTTGGACTGGAAACTGCGCAGGCTAATGTTCGCCGGGGAACAACCGATAGGAAGTTGGCGGCAGTGTCAGCAAATAGATCGGTTACAGCTAAACATACGCCTGCGACTTCAGCTACAGGAGGCAGCAGGATAGGCGTGGTACTGTCGAGGGAGGTATTTGAACAGCAGTATACCTTATTGTTGGAACCCGGTGGCAATGATGAAGTCGATGACCAGGATGCAACGTCGCTTGGGACAGGTTATGTAAGTATTTCCGGGCTCGCGGGTGCTGGTACAAAACTGTCGGTCGACACCCGTGAGCTACCTGGCAGGCGTCAGCTGGAAGTGCCATTATTTGTTAAGGGGTATGCGACAGGGAAATATCAGCTGCGAATAACAGGCATTGTGACCCTGGAAGCTGGCACGACGATGATTCTCAAAGATCGCTACCTGAATAGCCAGACCGTTTTGTCGGAGCAGCAGGTTTATGAATTTGAAATGAATCCCGCCGTTGAAGCCAGTTTCGGGGAACAACGGTTTAGTTTGCTGATCAGGCCTAGGGTGACTGCAGAGAAGCCTGACGTTGCTGCAACGACGGAAGGGCTTGAGGTGCTCATTTATCCAAATCCTTTTCAGCATGGTTTCGCGCTGAAGCTTCCGGCCGTTTCAGCTTTTAGGCTGGAACTGCGGTTACGGGATTTGATGGGGCATCTGGTGTTACGCCGAAACTTCGGGCTGGTGAATGGTACGGATGTTCTACACCTGGATGCTCCTGGTCTTGCATCGGGTGCGTATCTCCTGGAGCTGTTCAACCTGGACACGAATCGTCCGGTGCAAACGTCTAAATTAATTAAACGCTGAATAGATAAATTAGAAATGATGATAACTACCCACATGCTCTTATTGCGATTTCAAGGCTGGATATTGATGATGATGCAGGGCCCGGGAATGGAAGATCCTGGTATGCCCGGCGGTGGTGCAGATCCTGATCTGCCAGAAACACCCTTGGATTCTGGTGTGTTCTTCTTGATTGTTATAGCGCTGGTTTATGGGCTTTGGCAGATCAGGAAATCAGCTGCTGTAGTTGAGCGGTAGCGTTTAGCCTGCCGCCAGCTGAATACCTTCCTTATGCAGGATGTAATTGAAAATACCGTGGATGGGCTTCTGGTAAATATTGCCAACTTTCACCTCATTCTCCAGGCAAACGGCTCTTAGGGCATCCTGATAGAAGTAAGCGATGGATCCGATGAAATGGCAGGTTAGCTGTTTATATTCAGGGTAGTCCTTGATATTGGTATCTACAAATTCCTGAAATCCGGCATGCAGCAATTGCTGGATAAATGGATGATTCATGTTACTCGCCATAAACCTGCTTAGCGAAGCCAGGTAAATGTTCGGGAAGGGTCGTTGGTAAACATTGGTGATTACACTTTCTTTATTGACGTCGTAGGTTTCTGCGAATAGCTTTCCAAGGCTCGCCGGCATGGTGCCGTATAGATAGGAGGTAACGAGTTTACGGCCGAAGTAAGTTCCCGAGCCTTCGTCGCCAAGTACATAACCCAGTCCATGGGTACTGTCGTGAACATGCTTGCCGTCATAATAGGAAATGTTCGATCCTGTACCCAGGATGCAGGAGAGTCCTTTCTCATGCCCGCAGGTGGCGTATGCAGAGCCTACAAGATCATTATCTACACTGATAAAAGCTTTTTTAAAGAAGAGTGACAAGCCGTTGGATACCACTTCGTGTTTATCCGGGGAAGAACTTCCGGCACCGAAGAAATAGATTTCCTGTACTTTGGAAGCATAGGGTGCAAATTCTTCATTCTTTGCGAGCACTTTATAAATCTCATGCTCATTCAAAAAATATGGGTTAATGCCTTTGGTGTTGAACGTGATAATTTCTCCATTATCATAACCCATCCAGTCTGTTTTCGATGAACCGCTGTCAGCTACTAAAATCATGCGTTAAAAATAATAATCTTATTGAACATTTAGCGTTCCGCTGATCTCTTTCAAGCTAATCTCGGTAACTTTTGCCTGATACTCGGCATCCAGCAAGCGTGTGATTGCGTTAATGGAGTTTCTTTGGGCTTCACGCAGTTCAAGTGGTGAGATGCTTCCAAGGCGATACTTTTCAAGCGTAATTTCCAGATTCTGGTCTGCTACCTGCACGTTGCCAGATTCAACCTTGAGCAGGTCGAGGTTGGTCATGTAGTTCTGATAAGTAGAAATCAGCTGTGCATTGATGGCTTGCCGGGTTCTTTCCAGATCCAATTCTGAAGAGCTGATGGAGACCTTTGCATTGCGTTCATTCTGCCTTTGCAGGAAGCCATTGAAGATGTTTACACTCGCGCTTAGTCCGTAAGTTAGTCCGTTTGACTGGATTTTCTGATTAAATCCAGTTGGACTGGTACTTCGGGAAACCTGATAGCCACTATTTACGGCAATGACCGGATACCGCTGCCCTTTGATCTGCTTGAGATTAAGTTCTGCGATTTTCTTGTTGATGAAAGCATTTTGCAGGCTTGGGTTTAGCTGCTGGGTTTTTTCAGCGAGGTCCTGTAACGCAAGGTCATTTTGGATATTCATCTGCTGATCAACCTTAAATTCCATGTTCAGGTCGCGGGCCATAATCTGGTTCAGCGTTACCATGGATGTTTTCAGCAGGTTCTTTTCCTGCAGGTAAGAAGATGTATCGGTATTAAAATCTACGATAGCAGTCAATACATCCAACTTGGAACCACGGCCAATTTGAAGCTTGTTTTCTGCAATGCGACGCCTTAATCTTGAAATTTCCATAGCACTGTCTTTGGCCACAACAAGTTGTTGCTGGCGTACCATGGCGTAATAGGCATTAACAACATCAGCGATGGTGGTCAGAATTACAGCTTTGGTGTTTACCTCGCCTTGCTTTTGCAACTCTTTCAAGCGATCATAATTTGCAAACATCTGGAAACCATCAAAAACGGTCCAGTCTAGTGCTACACCATAATTCAGGTTGGTATTTTTAACACCGGAAAGTTCCTGCTCAGGCCCTGATGCAGGCGTACGAATGGTGTGCTGGTTACTTCCGTTATTGGCTACACTTCCAACCAACGCAGGCAGAAAGCCGGCATTACCCACATTCGCATTATTTTTTGCGATGAGCAGGTCGTTGTTGACCAACTTGATATCATAGTTGTTTTTCAGTGCCGTATCTATCGCTTGCCGCAAGGTGAACGGCGGCAGCGAATCGGTGTTTTTATGGAGAATATTCTGTCCGTAAGTATATTGGGAGAGGCCTACAAAGAGCAGGCCCAGGATAAACATATTTATGCTGATTTTCATGCAGTATTAAGCGTTAACAGTTTCTAATTTCTCACTTTCCAATGCTGCTTCAAGTGAACGTGTAAGTTCCTTGTTTTCCTTATGCTCTTTAGACCAGTAAGAATATATTGCGGGGATAACGAATAGGGTAAGCACCAACGAGAATGTGGTACCACCAACGATCACAATACCCATACCCATACGGCTTTTCGCTGCTGCACCAAGGGCCATAGCTATTGGTAATGCGCCAATAGCAATCGCGAGACTGGTCATCAGGATAGGTCTTAACCTGGATACAGATGCCTCCCGGATCGCCTCCTGAACACTCTTTCCTTGTTCCTTGAGCTGGTTGGAAAACTCTACGATCAGGATACCGTTTTTGGTTACCAGGCCAATGAGCATAATTGTACCAATCTGGCTGAAGATGTTCCAGCTTTGTCCGAACAACCATAGTGAAAGAAATGCACCGGCAACCGCCATTGGTACGGTCAGAATGATAATGATCGGGTCTTTGAAGCTTTCAAATTGGGCAGAAAGGATCAGGTAAACCAGTAGTAAAGCGAGTCCGAATGCAAAAAGTGTGTTGGAGGAACTCTCACGGTAATCTCTTGACTCGCCACCAAGATCAGTGGAGNNAGAAGGAATCGTCAAGAACTTTCGCTGCAATTCTGTCCATCGCATCAAGACCTTCACCGATACTTACGCCTGGAGCAAGCCCTGCGGATACGGTTGCTGCAGTGAATCTATTGTTACGGTACAATTGCGGCGGACTGCTTTCTTCTTTCTGATCAACTACGTTGTCCAGCTGGATAAGCTGGCCTTTGTTATTTCTTACGTACACAGAACTTAAGTCAAGCGGGTCTTTACGGTCGGCAACCTCAAACTGGCCAATAACCTGGTATTGTTTTCCATTCATGAAGAAGTAGGAGAAACGTTGTCCGCTTAAGCCCAGCTGTAATGCCATACCGATATCCTGAGCAGAAACGCCAAGGTTTTTGGCTTTGTCTCTGTTTATGGTTAAGTTAATTTCAGGCTTGTTAAACTTGAGGTTTACGTCTGATGTGGTGAAACTCGGGTCATTTGCAACTTCATCCATAAACAACGGCACTTTCTCGCGTAACTTTTCGAAATTTTGCGCCTGGATAATGTAGTTTATCGGCAATCCACCCCGGCGTCCTACAGAGATGGTTGGTTGTTGTGTTACAACCACCTTTCCTTCAGAATACTTACGGGTAATGCTGGTCAGCTTGTTGGCAATCTCGGCTTGTGAGCGCTCCCGTTCCGAGGGACTTACCAGTCCCATTCTGAAGAATCCACCATTAGTGGACCCACCACCGAAACCCGGTGAAGTAATGCTTATGTTGACATTGGTTTCAGGTACAGAATCGGCGATCATGGTGCTGACCTTGTTCATGAAGTTGTCTGTATAGGTAAAGGATGCACCTTCGGGTGTACTTACGTTCATGTTGATCGCGCTTCGATCATCGTACGGTGCCGTTTCTTTTGGCAGGATGTTCCAGAACAACGCAATTAGGCCCACACAAATTAAGATGATTGGGATAGCCAACCAGCGGCGGCCCAGGAACTTGTTTAAGTTCTCTTCATAACTGTCATTCAGTTT
Organism: Pedobacter sp. UBA2067; assembly: GCA_002333205.1. Taxonomy (GTDB): domain Bacteria; phylum Bacteroidota; class Bacteroidia; order Sphingobacteriales; family Sphingobacteriaceae; genus Pedobacter. The sequence continues at coordinate 61,101 of DDAD01000139.1, read as the reverse complement.
CTGGAAGTATGGTTCGGTCATCAGGTAGAATTTCGACTTACGATGTCCGGTACTCTTCATCAGATAAGCATTCAGCATCGGCGTCAGTGTTAGCGAAACAAATGCGGAGATGAGTACGGCAGCGCCGATCACGATACCAAACTCCCGGAAAAGCCGGCCTACGAAACCCTCCAGGAAAATCACTGGCAGGAACACGGCTGCCAGGGTGATGGAAATGGAGATAACGGCAAAGAAAATTTCATTGGAACCTTTGATTGCAGCTTCAAATGGAGAATAGCCTTCTTCAATCTTCTTGAAGATGTTCTCCGTTACCACAATACCATCATCCACCACGAGTCCGGTGGCGAGTACAATAGCAAGGAGTGACAGTACATTGATGGAGAAGCCAAAGATGTACATGATGAAGAAGGTAAAGATCAGGGATACCGGAATGTCAATAAGCGGCCTGAATGCAATTGCCCAGTCTCTGAAGAAAAGATAGATGATCAGAATTACCAGGACAAGTGAAAGGACGATGGTTTCCGTGACCTCCGTAATCGACAACTTAATGAACTGCGTTGTATCGAGGGAAACTTCGAGTTTAATGTCTTCAGGGATATCCTTTTTTAGTTGTTCAAAGCGCTTGTAGAATTCTTTTGATATGGCGAGATAGTTGGCACCGGGTTGCGGAACAAGGCCTACGGCTACCATCGGTTTGCCAGACTCGCGTAGCACGGTTTCTTCATTTTCCGAACCAAGCATGGCATAACCTACGTCCTGCAGTCTGACTACGTTGTTGGAGTCGCTGGTGAGGATTAAATTGTTGAATTCCTGTTCATTGGTAAGCTTTCCAAGCGTTTTTACGATGAGCTCCGTATTGGCGCCTGTGATTTTTCCGGATGGTAATTCCACGTTTTCCCGGTTCAGTGCATCAACAAGGTCTGCTGAGGTTAATCCGTATGCGGCGAGTTTAGCTGGGTCAATTCGAATACGCATGGCATATTTCCGCTGCCCCTGGATTTGAACACTACTTACACCGGAAATGGTCTGCAGACGTTCTGAAATGACGTTCTCGGCATAATCGCTCAGCTCCATGACATTGCGCTTGTCGCTTTGGATGGTCATGGTGATAACCGCTTGTGAGTTTGCATCAGCCTTGCTCACGGTTGGATTACCATCNNCACTTTATCACGCACGTCATTTGCAGCATCATCGATGTTTTTATCGAGGTTGAACTCAATGGTGATGTTACTGCTTCCCTGGTTACTGGAGGAAGAGATGTTCCGGATTCCATCGATACCATTGATCGATTTCTCGAGGGGTTCCGTGATCTGGGACTCAATGATGTCGGCATTGGCACCAGGGTAGGAGGTACGTACAGACACGACGGTTGGGTCGATATCCGGGAATTCCCTTACGCCCAGGAAAGAGTAGCCGATCGCCCCGAAAAGCAGGATCATGAGGTTCATTACAATGGCAAGAACCGGCCTTTTTATACTGGTGGTTGAAATACTCATGTTCTTTGAATTAGTTGTTTACCACGGTTACCTTTACTGGAGCATCTTCCTTTAAAGCCATAGCGCCAGTGGTAAGCACCGTGTCTCCGGCTTTTAGTCCTGCTGTAATTACAATACGATCTGCGGTTCTTGTACCGGATTCTACAGGAACCTGCTTTGCTTTACCTCCTTTGGAGATGAAAACGGTTTTACCCTTCAATACCGGAATAATGGCTTCATTTGGAACTAATAGTGCATTATCCATAGTACTTAAGGTTAGTCTGATTTTTGCAAATGAGCCTGGTAATAGTTCGTTTTTAGGGTTTTGTGCCAGTGCTTTGATGGAAAGTGTACGGGTTTGCGCATTGATGGCAGGCTCAATAGCATAGACTTTGCCTTTGTAGGTTTGGTTTAGTCCGTCTGTATTAAAATCGACTTCCGAGTTCAGTTTAATCTGGCCCGCATATTTCTCCGGAACAGAAAAGCTGATTTTAACCGGGTTGATGGCTGATAGATTGGCAATAGCTTTATTCGGGGTTAGGTATTCACCAACAGAGATATTACGTAAGCCGATTTTTCCATNNGATGGTTGCCTTTGCAAGTTGTGCACGCACCAACTGGGCTTGTGCGTTTAAGGATTGTAGTTCGGCCAGAGCGGTATCATATTCCTCCTGGCTGATCGCGCCTTTAGCCAGTAGTTGTTTCGCGCGATTTTCATTAGACTGCGATAGTTTCTGACCTGTAAGCACTTGTTGTAGCTGCGCCTGTATGTCCCTATCGTTGATTTTTACCAACAAGGTACCCTTTTTTACATTGCTGCCTTCGGTGAAATAGATCCCGGTTATCAGTCCGGAGATCTCACTTTGCAGCATTACCGATTCGTTGGCCTCAACCGAGCCGGTAACTTCCAACTCATTCTCAAATGCATCCGGTTTAACTACTATGCCGTTTACTACCATACTAGCGCCTGAGCCGCCCCGGCCACCGCCTTTACCAGATTCTGATATAGCTTTATTTGCTGTGATTCGGTAATAGACAAAGTAAGCAAGTGCCACTGCAATAATGGCATAGATGATGTATCTGATTTTCATTTTAGAGATTGTAAATGGGATTAACAAACAAAAATATCTAAATAAGTTAGCAGGTTCATGTTGTATTAAGTATGTTACACCCCTAAATTCAATTTATTAAGGTTAAAGTAGGAGAAGTCCTATTTTTGTCGAAAAGCTGTTTAAGTATGTTTAAAAAAAAATCATTATTTGGGGTAGTAATTTTACTTTCCCTAGGCCTTACGGCAAAATCGCAGGTGAAGATCGGTTTTGAAGTAAGTTTTACAGAACCACAGGCGCATTATGCTGAAGTGGAGATGAATATATCAGGTATCAACAAGGACTACGTTGATGTTAAAATGCCTGTTTGGGCACCAGGATCTTACCTTGTAAGGGAGTTTTCGAAAAATGTGGAAGGCTTTAAAGCAAGTGCCGCAGGTAAACCTGTTAAATTTGAAAAAGTTAGAAAAAATATCTGGCGCGTTTATGGTGCCAAAGCAAGTCAGCTAAAGGTTAACTATCGTGTATATGCAAATGAGGTATCCGTTAGGACATCCTTCATTGATGCATCACATGCTTTCCTTTCTTCAACAGGTATATTTATGTATCCTGACGGACACCTGAAATCGCCAAGCACAGTTAAGGTTGTTCCTTTCGAGGGCTGGTCTAAGGTGTCTACCGGACTTGAGCCAGTAGCCGGACAACAGTTTACTTATACCGCAAAGGATTTTGATATCCTTTATGATAGTCCACTAGAAGTCGGTAACCAGGAAGTTTTTGAATTTACAGCTTCTGGTGTAAAACACGAAGTTGCGATGTATGGCGGCGGTAACTACGACAAGGAACGTCTTAAAGTAGATATGGCCAAGATTGTAGAACAAGGAACAGCCATATACGGCGAGAACCCAAATAAGCACTATACCTTCATTTTTCACAACTTTGANNTTTGAACGTGGTGGTGGTGGTTTAGAGCACTTAAATTCTACTGTGCTTGGTGCATCCCGCAATCAATATAACAACGAAAGGGGCTACAATGGTTTCTTAGATCTGGTTGCACACGAGTATTACCACTTATGGAATGTTAAGCGCCTTAGGCCAGTGGCTTTGGGCCCTTTTGACTACGATAATGAGGTTTATACAACCAATTTATGGATTGCAGAAGGTTTCACTGCGTATTACGAGAACAAACTTACACACCGTGCCGGCTTCAATGATCAGTTGACGTTTGTAAATAAGCTTTCCGGTGCAGTTGCTGCAGTAGAAAATACACCAGGTGCGAGGGTGCAATCAGCTGCAATGGCCAGCTATGATGCATGGATCAAACAATACCGTCCGGATGAGAACTCCAGCAACAGCTCCATCTCTTACTACAGTAAAGGTGAAGTAATTGGTTTGCTGATGGACCTTGCGATCGCCAATGCTACCAAAGGTGCAAAGAGTCTTGATGATGTAATGAAGGCCATGTACCTGCAGTGCAAAGCACAAGGTAAAGGTTATACAGATGCAGAATTTAAAGCTATGGTGGAGAAAATCAGCGGTACCAGCTTCACTGCTTTCTGGGATAAANNAATATGTGACCGGAACCGAACCTGTAGATTATAATACCTTCTTCGGTTATGCAGGTGTTAAGATTAAGAATGAAAATGAAGGTACAAGTGTACCGTATTTAGGTGTGGCTTCGCGTAAAGTAGAAGGACGCATGTTTATTTCGGCAGTTTCCAGGAACTCCGCTGCCTGGACTTCAGGTCTTAATGTAAACGACCAGCTGATCAGCATCAATGGTGTGCCGGTTGAGGCCGCAATTGAGCGTATGCCGGAGTTGACCAGTAAAAAGGTTGGCGATGTAGTGGTTATTAAAGTTGGCAGAGATGGAAAATTGATGGACTTTAATGTAACCCTAAAGGCGAACCCAAGCATTAAGCTGGTTGCAGAGATTGACCAGAATGCAACACCGGTTCAAAAGGCTGTACTTAAAAGGTGGGCTGGGGTATAGAAGCACCTGAACATAAAAAAAGGGGGATTGATCGTTTGATCAAGCCCCCTTTTCTTTTTTTATTTAGCTTAGAAAGTAAATCTTACCGATAAACCCAGGCCTGAAGAATCGAATTCTGTAGAAGGTGCAAGTTCAATTGCTGGCTTCCAGTCCAAAGATAAGTTGATCGGCGCATCAGCGAATTTATAATCTAAACCAACTACACCATCTAATGAGATGTACGCTTTGTTGGTATCGTCAAATTTCCATTTTCTTGAACCTACGGATCCACCGATACCATAGTACCAGTTTAATCCTGGAGCACCCTGAAGTGGATTATAGATCTCATATAGACCCGTTACTCTGAAATAAGAATAACCGTCGTTTGATCTGAAGTTTGCAATAAGGTCCAACATCTTGTTGTCACCCAGTGTGGTTTTGAAAGTCACACCATTTGCGGTTCCAAAACGTCCACCTATCGCATTTCTGTAGCTTTGGGCATTGGAGGTACTGTAAAGGCCAATAGTAGCAATTACAGTTAAACACATCATCGTAAAAAGTTTTTTCATAATTTTTTTAATTAAACAATCGAATTGGACGATTCAACTCTTGTGCCAGTTAATTCCGGCCGCTGCAAATGTACAATCGCCAGCGCATAAGGCCTAATTTAAAGGGGCATGATTTCCGCTTTGGGAGGGTTCTGCGTCACTTTAGATCACGCTGTGGACGATTTTAATACATGGAATATTTTGTTAGATTTGAGATACACCAAATATTCAAGCCAAATTCATGGGAACAACAGTCACACGCGTATTTGATATATTAAAGTATAATCTAGAGCTTTTCCCAAAAAATGATTTCGTAAACGGAAAGCTTAATTCCAAATGGGAATCTTATAGCACCAGCGATTTCTGCGAAAAGGTTGATCGCTTAAGCAGGGGTTTAGTGAGCCTTGGTCTGGGGAAAGGATCCCGGATTGCCGTGATGTCGCCTAACCGTCCAGAGTGGAATATCTCGGATTTCGCAATCATGCAGCTCGGTGCATACCAGATTCCGCTTTACCCAACGCTTGCTGCTCAGGATGTTAGCTTTATACTTAAGGATGCCAAAGTAGATCTGATCTTCGTGGCAGATGAAGCCCTGTATTTGAAGGTGAAAGCTGCGGTAGATTCTTTGGATTTTCCGGTCCGTATTTACAGTTTCAATCAGGTACCCGGTGTGAGCCATTGGTCGGAGCTGGAGCAGGCTGGTGCTGCCGCTAAAGAAGTGGACCTTGAAGCCTACAGGCAAGCCGTAACACCGGATGATATTTTAACGCTTATTTATACTTCCGGAACAACGGGTACTCCAAAGGGCGTGATGCTCACACATGATAATCTTGTGCAGAATTTTAAAAACTGCGCGAAGATCTTTCCTGGTAACGTACGGCGGGTGTTAAGCTTTTTACCTTTGTCGCACATTTTCGAACGTATGATCGTCTATGTTTACTTCTACACGGATGCTGCAGTATATTATGCGGAAAGTATGGACACCATTGTAGCGGATATCCAGCATGTAAAGCCACACGGTTTTTCAACAGTGCCGCGTTTACTGGAGAAAGTGTACGATAAGATTATGGAGAAAGGTAAGGAGCTTACCGGTGTTAAGCGGAAGATCTTTGCCTGGTCTGTTTCCGAAGCGGAGCAATTCGAGTTCTCCAATGGCTGGTTTTACAAGCTTAAGCTGAACCTCGCAAGAAAACTGGTGTTTAAAAAATGGCAGGCTGCACTGGGTGGCGAAATTGTAGTCATTGTTTCCGGTGGCGCAGCATTAAACCCTAGACTTGCCAGAATCTTCTGGGCTGCTGGGANNTAAACCATTTTGATCATACCATGTTTGGTAGTGTAGGTCCGGCAATTGATGGGGTCGAGGTAAAAATAGCCGAAGATGGCGAGGTGCTTACACGCGGACACAATGTAATGAAGGGCTACTACAATCGTCCTGATTTAACTGCAGAGACGATTGATGCCGATGGTTGGTTTCATACCGGAGACATCGGTGAACTGGTAGATAAGAAGTTTCTGAAGATTACCGATAGAAAGAAAGAGATATTTAAAACTGCGGGGGGCAAGTATGTTGCGCCGCAAATATTGGAAAACAAGTTTAAAGAAGCATTGCTGGTAGAGCAGGTGATGGTGTTAGGTGAGAACAGGAAATTTCCTGCTGCGCTAATTGTTCCTAACTTTACGGCACTTAAGAATTGGGCAGCCGAAAAAGGCATCACCTACGAAAGTAATCAGCAGATCATCCAAGAGCCGCAGGTGTTGGAAAAGTTTCAGCAGATTGTGCAGGATGCCTGTAAAGACTTTGGTAAGTGGGAGCAGGTAAAGCGTTTTCATCTGCTTGTTAAAGAATGGACCATTGAAGGTGCTGAGCTTACACCTAAATTAAGCTTAAAGCGAAAAGTCATCCTGGAAAAAAACAAGGATGCAATAGAGGAATTATATAGAAATGCAGAAAGTTACAAGATTTAGGGTAGTTGTATGGGCGGTTACCGCCATGCTTCTTCCCACGGTATTACAGACTGGTTGTTCAAGCCAGAAGTCGGGACTAAGTACTAAAACAGAAACCCGTAAAAATGTTGAAGCCCCGAAGGGGATGGTGGTTACAGCAAGTGAATATGCATCACAGGTTGGACTGGATGTGCTGAAAAAGGGTGGTAATGCCGTAGATGCAACGGTGGCGGTGCAGTTTGCACTGGCAGTGGTTTACCCCAATGCAGGAAATATTGGCGGCGGTGGATTTATGGTCTATCGTAGTGCTACAGGTGAGACCAGCACGCTGGATTACCGCGAGAAAGCCGCTTCTCAAGCCAGCCGCGACATGTATCTTGACAATGCAGGTAATGCAATTGTAGAGAAAAGCCTCTACGGTAGTCTTGCAGCCGGTGTACCAGGTTCTGTAGCCGGAATGGTTGAAGCACATCAGAAATATGGTAAGCTGAAATGGGCGGAGCTTGTTGAGCCTTCGGTGCAGCTTGCAAAAAACGGATTTAAGATCTCTGCAAGACAGGCCAGGGAGTTAAATGGCTTACAAGAACGTCTGAAGCAGCTTAACCCAATGGGTACAGCGCTTATTAAAGATACCTGGAACGAAGGTGATTTACTGATCCAACCGGAACTCGCGTTTACCATGGAGCAGATCCGTGATAAAGGCCGCGCTGGTTTCTATGAAGGTCCGGTTGCTGATGCAATAGTTGCACAGATGAACCGCGATGGTGGTATTATCTCCAAAGAAGATCTTAAAAACTATCATGCGGTATGGCGTGACGCGATTACCGGCACTTACAAAAACTTCAAAATCATTACCATGCCGCCTCCCTCGAGCGGTGGAATTGCGCTAATTCAGCTGCTGAAGTCGGTAGAACCGTACGCTTTAAAACGCTGGGGATTTAACAAGGACTCGACCATACAGGTGATGGTTGAAGCAGAGCGCAGGGTATATGCAGACCGTGCTGCGCATCTTGGTGACCCGGATTTTTACAAAGTTCCTGCTAAAGCGTTGATGTCTGATACCTATGTAAAACAGCGTATGGCTGATTTCAGCTGGGATAAGGCAACGCCAAGCAGTGCGGTAGCTGCAGGAACAATCACCCCGGCAGAACATGAAGAAACAACCCACTTCTCTATTGTTGATGCAGAAGGTAACGCAGTGTCCAGCACCACAACATTAAACGGCTCGTACGGTGCAGTGGTCGTGGTTAAAGGTGCTGGCTTTCTCTTGAACAATGAAATGGACGACTTCTCCGTAAAGCCCGGCTCTCCTAATATGTATGGATTAGTGGGCGGTGAAGCCAATTCTATTGCACCCAACAAACGGATGCTAAGTTCCATGACACCAACGATCCTTGAGAAAGAGGGTAAATTGTATATGGTGGTTGGTACGCCTGGTGGCTCTACCATTATCACTTCTGTATTCCAAACCATCCTTAATGTTGTCGAGTTCGACAAGGATATGCAGGCTGCTGTTGACGCCAAAAAGTTCCACCACCAGTGGTTACCTGATGAGGTGGCCTTTGAAGCAGAGGCGATCGATAGTCTTACTTTAGAGAAGCTTAAAGCAAAGGGATACAAAATGACACCTCGCGGTCCGATTGGTCGTGTCGATGCCATTCTTAAAATCAAATCTGGTTACCAGGGCGGTGCAGATCCGCGTGGTGACGATAAAGCTTTAGGATTTTAAGACCAGAAGGTATTTATTAACTCGTATTATATAAAAAGAAAAGCTCCTCCAATCAAGGAGCTTTTCTTTTTATATAAACCTTAGGAATCCTTACGCCATTTTAGACAGCATAAAGGCACATAGAAAACCAACTACTGTCACCATCCCGATGAGATTATGTCCTTTTTCAAATGCCTCCGGAATCATTGTATCGGCAAGCATTGTGAGTATAGCACCTGCGGCTACCGCAATGGTGGCTGCGTTAACAGCAGGAGATAAGTCGGCAAAGACCGTATAGCCTAAAACCGCTGCTATACTGGTTAGTATGGCAATAGCAGTCCAGATGCCGAAAATGAAAAGTTTGGACCTGCCAGCGTTCTTCATACCCGCGGAGCTCGATAGTCCTTCTGGTATGTTAGAAATGAATATTGCTGCCACTGTTGCAATGCTTACTGCTCCGCCCTGAATCATGCTGATACCAATTGCAATTGCTTCAGGAATGCCATCCATAAAGCCGACATTAATACACCAGCACCAAAGCCCATAATAATGGCCACGGTTCGCTGAGAAATCTTTACATAAAATCCGATCAGGGAACCTAGTACCAGAGCTAAACCCGAAACCAATCCCCAAGAACCTGCAACAAGCCATTTTTCCATTTTCTTATAACAGCCTGTTGATCGCTTTTGTTATCAGGAAAACAGGCGGGTAAAGTGGTTTTCCAAATGGTTTCTCATACCGTTTCTGAAGAGCTCTGGTGAGCCATTTTCCAATATGTCTACGAGTCCTTTATGCGAAACAAACCGGTTAATTGATACTTGTTTCTTCAGCAAACCACTATTGTGTACATAATCAAACACCGGAAGTAGCATTCGTTGGAATTTTTTTAAGGTCTCATTTCCGGCGATCTCGTATAGTTTTCCGTGGAAAATAATCTCATGATCAATATTGAAAATGTGATCCTTTGCGGTGTCTGGTTCATTTTCTACAATCGCTTTAAGCTCCTCTATGTCTTTCGGTGTAATCCGCAGAAAAAGCAGGTCAGCCATTCCAATTTCCAGCACAAGTCTAAGCTCAAATATCTCCTTGAGCGTATTTTGATCCAGGATATGCGGGTTCATGCTCTTGCTCATGATCTCAAAGATATCTGGACTGGTAATTACCGATCCTTTCTTCTTTTTCGTCTCTATTAAGCCCATCATCCTCAATCGGAGTAATGCTTCGCGTGTTACCGTACGGCTAACGCCTAATGCTTTCGATAACTCTATTTCTGGCGGAATGCTGTCGCCTACTTTAAGCTTCCGATCTACCAGAAGCTGTACCAATTGTGTCTCAACTTTATCAACCAAAGAGCTTGTGTCAAGCTGCGAAAAGGTTTCACCTGGTTGGTCGTCCATATTATGTATGATTTTATTCTTCTAAAAAGTGCTAAAATAATGCATTTAGCTTAAAAATCTGGCTACCAAATCATGAATGCTGTAAAAATCATTTGCATTAATAAATTATTTATATCAATTTAGAATTATTATGTAATACATAATACTAACCAATATAAATAATATGAAACAGTTTTATCTTAAAACACTTGTTTTGTTGCTGTGTTTATTGTCGGCCAACGCAATTTTCGCACAAAACAAACGGGTAACAGGAACAGTTACCGGCTCGGATGACAGGCAAGGCATTCCGAGTGTGAGCGTGATGATCAAGGGCTCCCGGCAAGGAACCCAAACAGACGCAAACGGAAAATTTAGCATCAATGCTAATCCCACCGATGTTTTGGTGTTCACCTATGTGGGCTATGTAACCCAGGAGGTGGCTGTAGGTACAAAAACAGCCCTGAATGTTGAACTAAAATCCGCTTCCGCAAAGCTCGATGAGGTGGTGGTCGTAGGTTACGGTACCCAAAGCCGTAGAAACATCACCGGTTCAATCGCCAAGCTGGATACGGAGGTTCTTGAAAATGCACCGAGATCAAACGTCGGCAGTGCTTTACAGGGTACTGTCTCGGGTTTGCAGGTCGTTGCAGCGACCGGGCAGCCGGGTGCAAGTCCAGTAATCCTCTTGCGCGGTGGTGCGTCCATCAACAGTCCGGGTGCACCTCTGGTAATCGTCGATGGGGTAATACGTGCCTTCAATGATGTCGCGCCGGAAAACGTCGAATCCATCGAATTGCTAAAGGATGCCTCGGCAACAGCAATTTACGGTGCGCGTGCAAACAATGGGGTAATTCTAATCACCACCAAATCAGGTAAAAACGGAACTTCGGAAATTTCATACAAATTTACCGGCGGATATAACAAGAACAGAGCAGGCTACAACTACCTTGGAGCAAAAGATTATATCTACTACACCCGTCTGGGTTATTTAAATGCGGGCCGTAGCCTTGCACAGGTAAATGGATCGAGAGGACTAGGTCTTTCAACAAACGGTGCGGATCTTGCCAGCTTTGATATCAGAAGCTATGTGCCTGGTGAAACAACCCTGCCTGCTGGTTGGGACATCCTTGACGACCCATATGGTGGTCAGATCATGTTCAAAGACCATGGTGGCGAAATTGAAGATCTGGTTTTTAGAAATACTTACACGAAAGATCACTATGTAAGTGCTACGGGTGGTAACGACAAAGGAAAATACTTCGCATCATTCGATGCTTTCGATGAGCAAGGGGTTATCGTAGGCTCTGGATACAAGCGCTTCAACGGAGACATCAATGGCTCCTACAAAGTAAAGCCGAACATCGAAGTAAGTAGCGGTGTAAGTTTATCTACTTCCTCGCAACTTGGGGTTATCGGATCAGAAGTAAACACGCTTTACCGTACAATGGCCATCTGGCCAACATTCAACCCCTGGTTAGATGAAGCCAAAACGCAACCCAATCCAGGTAATGGTAATACCGATGGTAATCCGTTGTACTGGTTAAGTCGTGTAGACCGCAGCAACGAAGTGAACCGCATTGTCGCAAATGGTGCTGTTAAATGGGATATCATTCCTGGCTTATACTTCAAAGGAACTGCAAATGCTTATCTTTTCGAAAGCTTAAGCCGCAGCTTTCAGAAATCTACGCAGACCTATGCGAACGTATTCACCAATACCATTGGTAATAGCAGCAGGGATGCAATTGACAGAACCACACGGGATTTTCAAACCCAGTTCAATGGTATCTTAAATTACAATAAGTCTTTCGGCAAGCACAACCTTAATGTGATGGGTGGTGGAGAGTACTTCCATGTGAAAAGCTCCGATGCCCAGGTTTACGGTCAGAATGCACCTACAGATGATATTCCTACAGCAAATGCCTCTACAACCTTTGCACCAGGTTCTAACTACAGTGACCGTTCAGCCTACAAGATCGCTTCCGTGTTAGGCCGTCTTGCGTATGATTTTGATCAGCGGTACCTCTTCACTGCAGTTTTCCGTATGGATGCGGTATCAAGCCTGGCATCAGAGAACCGTAACGGATTTTTTCCAGGCCTTTCTGCAGGTTGGAACATTCACCAGGAAGAATTCTTCAAGAACTCCGGCGTAAGTAAATACATCTCTACCTTGAAACCTCGTGTAAGTTACGGTCAGAATGGAAACGTTGCGGGCCTCGGCCGGTATGAAGTACAGGGGGTATATGGTTTAACCTCAAATTACAACGGCAACGCGGGCTTCCTGAACACCGGTGTGATCAACAGCAATTTAAGATGGGAAAAAAGTAAAACCACCGACGTTGGGGTTGACCTTGGCTTATTCAAAGATCGCGTGAACGTTATTTTCGATTATTACGACAGACGCACCAGCGATTTGTTAACTAACCTGGACCTGCCAAGTTACACCGGATTTTCTACTTTGAGAACCAATCTTGGAACCTACCAGAACAAAGGTTATGAATTTGCCCTGAATGTAAATGTTCTAAATTCCACTGACTGGAATGTAAGCGCTGGTGCAAATGCATCTTTCGTTAAAAACAAAATTCTTCAACTACCTTTCAACGGAAATGAAAACAATCGCCAGGGTGGACTACAGGTGTACGATCCATCATCCGGACAAGTGGTCTGGGTAGGTGGTTTACAAGAGGGCCGCACGCTGGGTGATATCTATGGCTATCATCAGCTTTCGATATTTAAAGATNNCGCGGGAAACCGTACAGATGCGGTTGCCGGAATAACAGGTCCTAACCTTCCTGCAGGTCCAAATGGACGTATTACGCCTGGTGATGTAAACTGGGAAGATCTAAATGGCGATGGTATCATCGACTCCAGAGATCAAGTGAAGTTAGGTAACATCTATCCTAAATGGACAGGCGGCTTCAACGCCACTGTCGCTTACAAAAACATCAGCTTGTATAATCGTTGGGAGTTTGCTACAGGCCATACCATCTATAATGACCTTGTTGCCAGAACACTAGGTAACTACCAGGGTACATTCAACTACATCGATTTGCAAAAACAGGCTTGGTCACCAACCAACACGGTAACTGACATCCCAAAGGTTTATTTCGCGGATCAGGTTGCCGGATCTAAACAAAACTACACCAGAGCGAATAATGCCGGCTCCGTGTTAAACGGAAACAATTCCAATCTGTATGAGAAAGGCGATTACCTTGCATTAAGGGAAGTAACCATATCGTATGGCTTGCCTAAAACGCTGCTTGCGAAATCCAAATTTATCTCCAATGCACGTGTGTATGTAACAGGTAGCAACTTGTTTTACATCACCAATTTCTCAGGCCCATCTCCAGAAGCGCCGATCAGCGGTGGTGTAATCAGCGGTATCTATACCGGCACATATCCAACACCAAGATCATTTGTATTCGGTGTTCAGGTAGGTTTTTAATTTTAAAAAGTAATCAGATGAAAAAGAACATAAGGAATATTCTAACCGTTGTTGGAATAAGCACCATCATACTTGGCGCATGCAAGAAAGACCTTGACTTACGCCCAATCAGTAGCCTGAGCGATGCCAGTTACTGGAAAAGCCCAGACCAGTTCGATGCCTTTGTCAATGGCGTACATTCACGCTTCCGCGGGCATACAGCTAATTTCGAATACCTGGGCGAATTGCGTTCCGGTATATACGGCACGGATCCGGGTACAACCGCAAGTTTCACCGGAGAAGCCACCCAAGGCTTCGAGCGGATGTGGCTTCATACGCTGGATGTCGACAATCCAGGTGTAAGTAACTTCGGTGGATTTTACGACAACATCAATCAGCTGAACTTATTGATTGATAAATTGAATAACACCAGTGTGGTCTCTGATCAGGTTAAAGCCAATTACCTGGGCATTGCCTACGGTATGCGTGCTTTTTATTACTTCCAGCTCTACAGAACATGGGGTGCAGTGATTATTCAAACGGAACCAACGGTCACGCTTGATGTCGCAAATCTTGCAAAAGCTGCATCCAGCGAAGCAGAAGTGATGGCACTCATAAAATCGGACATAGAGGCTTCGAATACGAATTTTGGAGCGGATTACAGTTTCTCCAGCAAGCTTAAAAAAGGCTTCTGGTCTAAGTCCGCCACGCAGATGTTAAAAGCGGAGGTTTACCTCTGGACTGCGCACCGCCAAGGTGGCGCAGCAGATGCAACCATCGCGAAAAGCGCATTAACCGAGATTCAGGCAAATGCAGCAGGATTAGCCTTAACGCCCAACTATGCAGATGTTTTCGCGGTTACCAACAAAGACAACAGTGAGATTATTTTTGCAGCGAAGAACAGGCTTAATGAAGCCACACTTGGTTTCATCGGTAATTTCGTACCACAAACCAGCCTTATTGTCAACTTCTCAGACTCAATTGCCAACAGGAAATTTGATGTCGTAGCAGACAATTATGGTGGGCTGCTACGCACACCAACCAGGATCGCAACATACAGACAGTTCAATGATGCGGACACCAGAAAGAACGTTTCCATCCAGGGTGCTTATTCTAAAACCGCCAACAATGACTACGCCATTGCGGGTGCCTTCCTGAAAAAGTATCTGGGCGAACAAAATGCGGGATCAAGAGCCTACACAAACGATTTCCCGATTTACCGTTATGCCGACCTGCTCTTGTTACTTGCAGAAGCTAAAGTGGAACTTGGAGAGAGCCCTGAAACTGAAATCAACCTTGTACGTGCAAGAGCTTACGGCGCCAACTACAACGCAGCGGTATTTGGATACCCGAATCAGGCCGTCGATGCGGATCCGCGCGAAGCCATCTTTCAAGAGCGTATGCTCGAATTTATAGGTGAGGGTAAACGCTGGTATGACTTGCGCCGCATGGGTGATCAGTATGTATTCGCAAAAACCGGTCTTCCTGCCGGGCAGGCATACAAATTACTGTGGCCAATTGATCGACTAACCTTAACAAACAACAGATCCTTAAAGCAAACCGAGGGATATCCTGGATTTTAAGCAATAAATTACAGCCTTAAAAGGCTGACACACTAACAACTATAATGAATCAAACAATGGAATTCCCAAAATTAGAAGGTTTAATTGCGGCACCCTTCACGCCAATGCATGTCGATGGTCAGATAAACACTGGAATCATCCCTGCATATTATAAATTCTTAAAAAGCAATGGGGTAACCGGCGCTTTCATCTGTGGGTCCACAGGTGAAGGTGTCTCCATGACTACGCTCGAGAAAAAAGAGGTTGCTGCGGCATGGGCGCAAGCCACCAAAGGTGATCAGGACTTCAAAGTGATGATGTTCCTGGGCGGTACCAGCATTGCAGATTGCAAAGACTTAGCCTTACATGCTAAAGAAGTTGGCCTGTATGCCATTTCGTTTACAGCGCCTTTTTACTTTAAACCGGCTAATGTAGATATGCTGGCAAAAGCCTGTGCAGAGATCGCAGCGGTAGTGCCCGACATGCCTTTTTACTACTATCATATTCCCGTGCTAACCGGTGTAAACTTTGCCATGTACGACCTGCTTCAGGCTGTACATAAGCAAGTTCCAAACTTCGCAGGAGTGAAGTATACTCACGAAGATTTCATGGATTTCCTCAGCTGCCTGCATTTTCAGGACGGTAAATACGACATGCTCTGGGGCCGTGATGAAAACATGCTTTCGGCGCTGGTACTTGGCACAAAAGGGGCTGTGGGCAGTACCTACAATTATGCCGCACCGCTATACAGCGACATGATCGCTGCCTTCGAGCAGCATGATCTTAAGCGTGCGCAACAGCTGCAACAGCAATCCATTGACATGATCCGGTTACTGGGCAAACACGGCGGCATCGCTACGGGTAAAGCTTTCATGAAAGTCGTTGGACTGGATTGCGGCAACTTCAGGCTTCCTATCAAAAATATGGATGATGCACAATTCGAGTTGTTCACAAAGGATGTAGAAGCCGTCGGTTTTGAGCATTACAAGTCCAAACCTTCTAATTAAGCCTTACTAACATGAAAGGCTGGTTTTCCCCTATAGCGATATCCATGATGCTTATGACAAGTTGTGCGGCCCCAAAGGCGCCATTTACAGATATAAACTGGACTAAAGTGGCCACCCTGCAAAACCCCGACGGCAGTCGTTCGCTGGGGTTTGCTGGCGCCATTAACGCAGTCAGCAACAATGTGCTGCTGCTTGCCGGCGGTGCCAATTTCCCAGATAAAAAGCCTTGGGAAGGCGGAAAGAAATACTATTCCGATGAAATACATGTATTGGAGAAATCCGGCGACAAGTATAACTGGGTTCAGGACCTCGGGGCTAGCTTACCCACACCAATCGCTTATTGCGGTAATACCGTTACCGGGCTTGGTATTGTGTATGCCGGAGGCGAAAACAATGAGGGCTTTTCCAAAGCGACTTACCTGTTAAACTGGAATGCGAATACCAGAACCATAGATGTTAAACCACTCCCGGATCTTCCGGAAGCAATGACGAATGTTGGCCTTACTGCAATCCAAAATGTGGTTTACCTGGCAGGGGGCGATCGAACAGACGCAAGTTCCAATGCATTGTATCGCCTGGATCTAAACAATGCCGCCCCGGCATGGGAAACTTTGAAGCCACTGCCCGCTGCCCTGGCAAATGCCCTGGTCATTGCGCAGCAAAAAAAGATCTATGTCATTGGCGGCAGGACTAAAACAGTTACTGGTATCAGTGATCTTCATTCCAGCAGCTATGTTTATGATCCTTCAACCGATCAATGGACCAGCCTTGCAGGCATCTCTGATGGTAAGACCATCAGTAACTTTTCTGCGGGAGCAGGAGTAAGTCTGAACAAAGATTATATCTTGGTCACCGGTGGTGATAATGGAAAAGTTTTTCATCAGATTGAAACCCAACTCGCACAGATTGCCCGGACGACAGACACTGCAGAAAAAGCGCGCTTAACAGCATTAAAAAACAACCTGTTGATTAATCACGCTGGTTTTGACCGGAGTATACTGCTGTACGACATCCCTAAGAACCAGTGGTCAAAAGTTGCTGAACTCCCTTTTCCAGCACAGGTTACCACCACCGCCTGCAAGTGGGGCGACTACATCGTGCTTTCCAACGGAGAAGTCAACCCTGGGGTGCGAACACCTGAGGTAATGATCGGTAAAATTAATTAGCACCTGTTTATGAAAGAGACAAAAAGATATGCCTGGATTGTAGTGGCTTTGCTTTGGATAGTTGCCCTGCTAAACTACATGGACCGGCAAATGTTATCCACCATGAAAGCTGCCATGCAGCTGGATATCCAAGAGTTGCAATCCGCAACAAACTTTGGGTACTTAATGGCGGTATTCCTGTGGATCTATGGACTANNTGAGCCCATTGTCAGGTATCATTGCAGATCGTGTGAACCGCAAGTGGCTCATCGTGATCAGCTTGTTTGTGTGGTCTGGTGTAACCTACCTGATGGGGCATGCTACAACGTTCCACCAGATCTATTGGCTTCGCGCACTGATGGGGGTAAGTGAAGCGCTGTACATCCCTGCAGGGCTATCACTAATCGCGGATTTCCATTCTCCAAAAACCAGATCACTGGCCATCGGCATCCACATGACCGGCCTCTACATGGGGCAGGCACTTGGAGGATTTGGTGCCACCATTGCCGATAAGTTCTCCTGGCAGGTTACTTTCCATACTTTCGGGTTGGTTGGGGTGATTTATTCCTTTATCCTGGTATTCTTTTTACGCGAACCGAAACATTCAGATCTTGACAAAGGCAGTGATCAGTTGCCAATCCGTATTAAAGGCTCACTATTTAAAGGCCTGGCAATCCTGTTTACCAACGTATCGTTCTGGATTATCCTGTTCTATTTCGCTGTGCCGAGTTTGCCGGGATGGGCAGCTAAAAACTGGTTGCCAACACTCTTTGCAGAAAACCTGAATATCCCGATGGCCACTGCCGGACCTTTGTCTACCATCACCATCGCGGCATCCTCATTCCTGGGTGTGATCATTGGCGGTATTTTGTCCGATCGTTGGGTGCAGACAAACCTCCGCGGGCGAATTTACACCAGTGCCATTGGTCTGGGTCTAACCATTCCCTCGCTTTTATTATTGGGCTTCGGCCACTCCCTACTACATGTTGTTGGTGCGGCCGTATGTTTTGGCCTTGGTTACGGTATGTTCGATGCGAACAATATGCCGATCCTTTGTCAGTTCGTATCGGCGCGCTATCGTGCTACGGCCTATGGTCTAATGAATATGACTGGCGTATTCTTCGGCGCTTACATCACCGACCTGCTGGGAAAATCCTCTGATGCCGGCAGCCTGGGGGAAGACTTTGCCATGCTGGCCGGAATTGTTGTTGTAGCCTTAGCGGTCCAGCTCTATTTTCTTCGGCCAAAAGACAATGACTTTGTAACAGTACAACCTTGATTTTGATACTAATTCCTAATAACTATGCGACAATTAAAAGAACGAACTGGATTGATGTTTTTACTGCTGCTCTTAACCATAGTTGGTTGCAGCCCAAAAGTGGAAACCAACAATAACGCATCGGCAATAAACATTACGGCAATTCCTACAGTTAACCCCCTCTTAGTACGTTTTGAGTACAACCCTGTGGTACGTCTCGAAGTCTATGTCCCTGATCGTAGTTCAGCGGTTACACTCCATACCTTAGAAGGCCAGTTTGATCTGAAGAATTTAAACGATATCAGTAAACTGGAAGTCTACCTTACTGCTGAACCCAGAAACATGGAAAAAGGGGAGCGGATCGCCAGCATAGTTCCCAGCAGTAAAAACTTTTCCATACCACTTAAAACCAGCTTGTCTTCGGGTGTACACCATTTATGGCTGAATGTACTGCTTAAAGAGGGGGCCAACATGGATGGTTCATTGAAGTTAAAGGTTAACAGGATCAGCGATACTGAAAACAATAAGTATGCGGTTAATCAGCAGCAATTAACCAACCACCGGATCGGCTATGCTATTCGTAAGCCAATGGATGAGAATGTAAAATCTTACCGTATACCAGGTATCGTGACTACAGACAAGGGTACCCTGATTTCGGTTTACGATATTCGTTATGATAACAGCAGTGACTTACCCGCCAACATCGATGTTGGGATGAGCAGAAGTACCGACGGCGGCAAAAGCTGGTCGGCCATGCAAAACATCATGGATATGGGCGGCCCTATGGATAACAGTGGCGTAGGCGATCCTGCGGTGCTTTTTGACCCGGCGACTAAAACCATTTGGGTAGCCGCGTTATGGAGTAAAGGTAACAGGTCTATTGCTGGCTCTGGTCCGGGATTGAGCCCTGATGAAACCGGTCAGTTTCTAATTACCAAGAGTACCGACGACGGTCTTACCTGGTCAAAACCTTATAGCATCACCAATCAGGTGAAAAACCCTGAATGGCGCTTGTTCTTCCCTGGGCCGGGGAATGGAATTACCATGTCAGACGGCAAAATTGTGTTTGCTGCTCAATACTGGGATGCGAATAAAATGCCACACTCGACATTAGTTTACAGCGATGATCATGGTAAAACATGGAAAAGCGGTGTTGGCGCAAAATCGAATACTACCGAGAGCCAGCTGGTGGAGACGGAACCGGGAACATTGATGCTAAACATGCGCGATAACCGGGGCAGGTTCAGAAGCGTAGCGGTGACCAAAGATATGGGACAAACCTGGACGGAACACGCGACCTCATATAATGCTTTGCAAGATCCGGTATGTATGGCCAGCTTTATCAAAGCACGGGTAAATGTAAAGGGAAAGCTGCAGGATGTATTATTTTTTAGTAACCCGAATTCCGCTGGTCTGAGACGGGACATCACCATCAAAGCGAGCCTGAACAATGGTGAGACCTGGCAGCCTGCGAATGCTTTGCTGCTGGATGAGCGGCAATGTGACGGCTATTCAGCGTTGACTAAAGTTGATGACCATACCCTTGGCATCTTATACGAAGGGGTAAACAGAATGCAGTTTTTACGTGTTCCGGTCGCTGATATCATTAAAAATTAAGTCTGCCGGAATATGAACCTTCGCACAGCCTTTAATGCCGTCTTTGGCACCTTAGCGATACTTTTTGCTTGCACAGCAACCGTATTTGCTCAACTTAAAGTGGCCTGCATCGGAAATTCAGTAACGTATGGCTATGGATTGAAAAATCCAGAAACCGAAGCCTATCCTGCACGTCTACAAGAATTGTTGGGCAATAAATATGCAGTACAAAACTTTGGCCTCAGCGGAGCAACTTTGCTCCGAAAGGGGCATAGACCTTATAGCAAGACGAAGGAATTCGCAGCAGCGATTGCCTACAAACCAGATATCGCCGTGCTGCACCTTGGCCTTAATGATACGGATCCACGAAACTGGCCGGAGTATAGGGACGANNGGATTATGCCTGGCTGATAGACACCCTCAAAAAACAGAACCCGAAAGTTAAATTGTATGTCTGCCGCTTAACACCAATTTTCAACGGCCATCCCCGCTTTAAGTCCGGCACTCGTGAATGGTACTGGCAGATCCAGGATCGCTTGCCAGCCATTGCGAAAGCGAATGGTGCCGGCCTGATTGATCTCACCACTGCCCTTTACAACCGACCGGATCTTTTTGCAGATAACCTGCATCCCGACAAAGAAGGCGCAGCAATTATTGCGAATACCGTTTACAAACACCTCAGCGGCAATTATGGTGGACTAGCTTTGCCCGAGTTGTTTACGGACCACATGGTTTTGCAGCGCAATATGCCTATCCCAATTTATGGAACAGCAAATGCAGGTGAGCTCGTGCAGGTGGTGTTCAATAACCAGAAACTTAGTGCCAAAGCGGATGTCTATGGCAAGTGGGAGGTGAAATTCCCGGCAATGCCACACAGCGGACCATACCAGCTGCGGGTAGAGGCAAAGTCAAAAAAAATGCAGCTGAATGACATCCTGATCGGTGATGTGTGGCTCTGCGCCGGACAGTCGAACATGGCATTTCAACTTAAAGCTGCAGCAACCGGCACTGAAGAGCTGCAGCAGTTGTCAAAGAAGAATGGTAAACTTCGTTTATTGAAGTTCAATCAAATTGCGGAAACAAATAACAAATCCTGGGATTCGCTTACACTAGCTCAGGTCAACCGGCTGCAATTCTTTTCAGGTGCATGGCAGGTTGCCGATGCTTCCACTGCAGCTAACTTTTCTGCAATAGGTTACTACTTCGGGAAAAAGATTCAAACCGAAGTTGATGTGCCTATCGGTATGATCGACATTGCAGTAGGTGGTTCCATCCTGGAGTCCTGGATTGATCGCTATACTATGGAGCATGACCATCAACTAGTAGATGTGCTTACGAACTGGCGGAAATCCGACTTCATACAGGAATGGGCCAGGGGTCGTGCCGATGTAAACCTAAAAAATGCCAGCAATCCCAAACAACGGCATCCCTATGAACCAGTGTACAACTACGAAGCCGGCATTGCCAAACTGACCAGCTCGCCCATAAAAGGGGTGCTTTGGTACCAGGGTGAAAGCAATGCACAAAACGTAGAACTCTACGAACATGCAATGCCTGTTCTGGTGAAAAGCTGGCGGGAAAACTGGGGGTTGGATTTTCCTTTCTACTATGTACAGCTATCTGGTATTGATCGCCCGTCCTGGCCATACTTCAGAGATGCGCAGCGCAGGTTGCTCAGCGTTATCCCGAAGAGCGGAATGGCAGTGAGCTATGATGTTGGCGACTCGCTGGATGTTCATCCCACACGAAAAAAAGAGGTAGGCGATCGGTTGGCGTTGCAAGCGTTGAAAAACACGTATAACAAACCGGTAACTGCTGATGGCCCTTTCCCGCGGGACATTAAACGCATTGGAAACGAAGTAATTATTTCTTTTGATCATGCCGCAAAACTTTCCACCATTAATAACCAGGCATTGACCGGCTTTGAGCTGGTGACCATCAAAGGTGGTCATCTGCCAGCCCAAGCCAGCATTGAAGGTAATCAGATCCGGATGCGCATCCCTGCTGGCGNNCGTTTACGCCTGGCAGCCATTTACCCGGGCGAATCTGCTGAATGAGGCCGGGCTACCTGCATCAACATTTCTTATGACCCTAAATTAAAGAACAACATGAGCTATACTGTAGCGGATTTAGAAAACCTTAAAAACCATTACGAGCAGCAACTGCTAAACGATACGGTGCCTTTTTGGTTCCCTCGCTCCATAGATGAAGAATTTGGTGGCTATCTGCTTTTTCGCGATGCAGATGGAACGCTGATTGACGATGATAAAGCGGTGTGGATCCAGGGCCGTGCAGCCTGGCTGCTTTCCACCTTGTACAACACCATTGAAGCGAAACCGGACTGGCTTGCTGCTGCAAAATCCGGAATTGACTTCCTGAACAAACATTGCTTTGATACCGACGGGCAGATGTTTTTCCATGTCACCCGCGAAGGACTACCCATCCGTAAACGTCGCTATTTTTTCTCAGAGACGTTTGCGGTGATAGCCAATGCAGCTTATGCAAAAGCCAGTGGCGATGCTGAAGCGGCAGAAAAAGCAAGGTACCTGTTCGGTAAGTGCATTGAGTACGCAACTACTCCGGGATTGCTGCCGCCGAAGTATACCGGTACCCGACCAACAAAAGGCATCGGTGTACCGATGATCATGATGAACACTGCGCAGCAACTGCGGGAAACCATCGGCGATCCGAGATGCGACGAATGGATCATGACCTGGATTCGTGAAATTGAGCGCTACTTCGTGAAGGATGATATTCAATGTGTGATGGAGCAGGTAGCACCAGATGGCTCCATCGTGGACCATGTGGATGGCAGAACCCTCAATCCCGGGCATGCCATAGAAGGTGCATGGTNNACTATCCTGCATGAAGCGAAGTATCGGAACAATAATCCGGAGCTGATTGCGCTTGGCTGTAAGATGCTCGACTACATGTGGACGCGCGGCTGGGACGAGGCACACGGAGGCATCCTGTACTTCCGCGACGTTTACAATAAGCCCGTTCAGGAATATTGGCAGGATATGAAATTCTGGTGGCCACATAATGAAACGATCATCGCAACACTACTTGCTTATACCATGACCGGGGATGAAAAATATGCAAGATGGCATAAGCAAGTACATGATTATGCCTACGAAAATTTCCATGACAAAACGCATGGAGAGTGGTTTGGCTATCTTCATCGTGATGGAAGCATTGCACAAACAGCAAAAGGTAACCTGTTTAAAGGGCCCTTTCATCTACCCAGACAAGAATGGTATTGCCAGCAACTATTAAAAGATTACCTTCAGAAACAGGTTTAAATATGTTCTTAAAAAGCATATACAAGGCACACAAAAGGGGTTAACAGGTCTACAACCGTTTGTATGCCTTGTCAACCCCTTGCTAAACCCTTGCTAAGGCTTTGTTAATTCCGAATCTGTTCCGGACTATTGTGCAGGTTCATCATAGTCGCTCCACTGCGCGGTCCCTTTTGGTTCTGCGCTTTTCACTTCCATACTCCGCTCTTCACTCAGCTGTTTGTTCAGCTTTTCCGTTTTCGAAAGCTCCGCTTTTTTGCTATCCTCCGTTTCGGTAAGTCCTTTGGTTTCTTTAACATGCGCAACCGGATCTGGAATGTAGTTCCACTCCAAGCCCATATCTGGCATTTCACCTTCATTCCAAGGACCACGAGGGCTCTTTTCTGGTGACATGTTAAAATATTGTTGTGTAAAGCGCGGATCTGCCTGCAACACACCCGGAGGGAAGTTTGGCTGGATGGTCGCCAGCGCTGCTTCGAACATTTTATAGTGTGCTACCTCACGGGTCATTAAAAAGGACAGGGTGTCTTTTACATATGGATCGTCCGTGAACTTCATTAGATGCTCATATACCAGCTTTGCTCTGGATTCTGAAGCCAGATTACTTCTCAAGTCAACCGTTAGATCACCATTGGAGTGGATATAAGAGGCACACCATGGAATACCCTGACTGTTTCTCAATGTCGGTCCGCCACCGGTGATTATCGGGAACTGGGGATTGGCATGCAGTGCAGCGTGGATGATATTTTCTTTGGCAGCTTTACCATCCAATACCTGCATGATCTCACTTTGGTCTGCGGCATCTTTAAGTTCGCCATTTACGCCTTTCAATAACATCTGAATGGTTGCACCAACAATCTCCAGGTGGGAGAATTCTTCAGTGGCAATGTCCATTAACATGTCGTATTTGTCTGGGTGGGGCTGCTTAGCACCAAAGGCTTGCGTAAAATACTGCATAGCTGCGGCAAGTTCGCCATTTTCGCCGCCGAACTGCTCCAGCAGAATATTCGCAAATGCCGGATCCGGTTTCGATACGCGGGCATTAAATTGTAGGTCTTTTGAATGATGAAACATAGTTTTTCGTGTTAGGATAGATATTCAAATTGGTATTATATAGCCTTAACTATTTATCGGCAAAATAAGTTTAGAACTTCCACTATTGATAATGATTATAAGTTGGAGCGACGCGCGTAGTATTACTTGCATGGAACCCCTTTTAAGTGCTTTTTGAAGCTTCTACAAATCCGTTTAAATTTTATTTTTTGTTGTTGGTTTACAATCTTAATTTCGTTAGCTTTGTTATGCAAGCATAGTAATTGATGAAACAGCAAGAGACAGTAGATTATTTTTTAAAGGTGGTTTGGCAGAATGTATCAAACGTTTACAACCAGATTGCCTCGGGCTTTGGGATTACGCAATCTGTTGGCTACATGCTGATTAATATTGATAAGGAGGGGACGGCGGTTTCGCAGCTTGCTGCATTACTTGCTGTAAAAGCCACTAGCCTATCCAGAATGTTAAATAACATGGAAGAACTTGGATTGATTTACCGGGAGGCATCCCCATCAGACAAGCGTTCTGTAAAAGTTTACCTAACAGACTTTGGTCGCGAGAAAAGAAAACTTGCCAAAGAAGTTGTCATAAACTTCAATGAATACCTGAATGAAAACCTGAGTACCCAGGAAAAGAACAATTTGGTGAAAACGCTGGAGAAGTTGAACAAACTCACATTAGCATATACAAGTACGATAGAAAATGATGAACAAAAGAATAAATAAGGTCGCCGTTTTAGGCTCTGGCATTATGGGCTCCCGTATTGCCTGCCATTTTGCAAACATCGGAGTGGAAGTTTTATTGCTTGATATCCCTGCAAAAGAAGGCGACAAAAACAGCATTGTAAATAAAGCACTCGAGACTGCGGTAAAGACAAACCCCTCGCCAGTTTATACCAAATCTGTTGTAAACAAAATTACCACCGGGAATTTTGAAGATGACATGAAGAAGATTGCTGCGTATGACTGGTTAATTGAAGTCGTGGTGGAGAACCTGGACATCAAAAGGCAGGTTTTTGAGCAGGTGGAACAATACCGCAAGCCAGGCAGCATCATTTCATCGAATACTTCGGGCATTCCGATCCACATGATGGCGGAAGGAAGATCTGAAGACTTTAAAGCTAATTTCTGCGGTACGCACTTTTTTAATCCGCCGCGGTACCTGCGTTTATTGGAGATCATTCCAACGCCATATACCAAACCAGAACTGGTGGATTTCCTGATGCACTATGGTGATAAGTTTTTAGGTAAGACTACGGTGCTTTGTAAAGATACCCCAGCGTTTATTGCAAACCGCGTTGGTGTTTATTCCATCATGGCTTTACTGCATCTGGTTGAGAAAATGGAGCTTACCGTTGAGGAGGTAGATAAATATACCGGACCAGCCTTAGGCAGGCCGAAATCAGCAACTTTCCGTACTACGGATGTGGTTGGTTTGGATACCATGATTAAAGTGGCAAAAGGTCTTTACGACAACTGCCCTGAAGATAAAGCACATGAGCTTTTCAAATTGCCAGAGTATGTGACGAAAATGGAAAGTAACAACTGGCTTGGTGATAAAACCGGTCAGGGATTTTATAAAAAGACAAAAACGCCGGAAGGTAAAACGGAGATCCTTGCGCTTGATCTGAAGACACTGGAGTACAAGCCGCAGGCTAAAGTGAAATCTGCAACCCTTGACATGACCAAGTCTATTGATAATGTGCGGGAGCGGATGAAGGTATTTGCGGCCGGTAAAGACAAAGCGGGCGAATTGTTCCGTGCTTCTTTCTTTGGCTTGTTCGAATATGTTTCTGACCGTATACCGGAGATTTCAAATGAACTGTATCGGATAGATGATGCCATGCGTGCTGGATTTGGCTGGGAGCTTGGACCCTTTGAGGTATGGGATGCGGTAGGCATCAGGGAAGCTACTGAAGGAATGCGGACGTACGGCCATGAAGCAGCTGCCTGGGTGCATGAAATGCTTGAAGCAGGACATGCCAGTTTCTATAAAGTGGAAAACGGCATAAAGCTGTACTACGATATTCCTTTAAAAAATTATGTGCCCGTTCCGGGAACAGAAGCTTTTGTGGTTCTTGATAACCTGCGTTCAAAACAAACCCTGTGGAAGAATGCTGGTGCTTCGATCATTGATCTAGGCGATGGCATATTAAACGTGGAGTTCCACTCGAAGATGAATACCATTGGTGGAGACACCTTGCAAGCGATCAACAAAGCGATTGATATGGCGGAGAAAGACTACCGCGGTTTGGTGATCGGTAATGATGGTGCAAACTTTTCTGCCGGTGCAAACGTGGGTATGATCTTCATGATGGCTGTGGAACAGGAATGGGATGAATTAAACATGGCCATTCGTATGTTTCAGAATACGTCGATGCGTATTCGTTACTCCTCTATTCCGGTTGTTGTAGCGCCGCATAACCTCACCCTTGGCGGAGGCTGTGAATTCAGCCTGCACGCAGATCATGTGCAGTTAAACGCAGAGACCTATATGGGATTGGTAGAATTTGGTGTAGGGGTTATTCCAGGTGGTGGCGGAACCAAAGAATTCGCCCTGCGTGCTTCGGATGAGTTTAAAAGCGAGCAGATCGCGCAGAATGTATTGAAAGAACGATTTCTGACCATCGGTATGGCCAAGGTGTCAACTTCTGCAGAAGAAGCCTTTGAGCTTGGTTACCTGCAGCAGGACAAATATTCGATCTCTATGAACAGAAGTCGCCTGATTGCAGATGCAAAAGCAAAAGCAATTGAATTGGCGGAGGCGGGATATACCATGCCGGTAAAACGCAAAGACATCAAGGTTCTTGGTAAACAAGGATTGGGAATTGTTTATGCCGGTGCAAACAGCATGTACTCGGGGAAATACATTTCAGCACACGATAAAAAGATCTCGGAAAAATTAGGCTATGTGTTGTGTGGAGGAGATTTGTCTGCGCCTACGGAAGTTACCGAACAGTACCTGCTTGATCTGGAAAGAGAAGCATTCTTGTCTCTATGCGGTGAACGCAAAACGCTTGAGCGTATTCAAAGTATTGTAACAAAAGGTAAACCCCTGAGAAACTAATTCAAAACATTAAAAGAGAAAACATGGAAGCATATATTATAGCAGGATACCGTACTGCAGTGGGTAAAGCACCTCGAGGTGTATTTCGCTTCACCAGGGCAGATGATTTGGCTGCAGATGTTGTAAGGGCATTAGTGGCTTCGGTACCGAATTTAGATAAAGAACAGATTGATGATGTCATTGTTGGTAATGCAACACCAGAGGCAGAGCAGGGCTTAAACATTGGTCGCATGATCTCGCTGATGGGACTTGATACGGAAAAGGTTCCCGGTGTTACGGTAAATCGTTACTGCGCATCAGGATTGGAAACCATTGCCATGGCAGTGGCGAAGATCAAGAGTGGAATGGCAGATTGTATCGTTGCCGGCGGTGTAGAGGTGATGTCGGGCATGCCTTTTGGCGGATGGAAACTGGTGCCAAATCCGGAAGTTGCGAAAAAGAACCCGGACTGGTATTGGGGTATGGGCCTAACTGCAGAAGCGGTAGCCAATGAATATAAAGTGAGCCGCGAAGACCAGGATGCCTTTGCTTACCAATCGAATATGAGGGCGGTAGAAGCCATCAAAAATGGTCACCTGAAAGCCGGTGTGTTGCCGATTACGGTGAACGAGACCTATCTGGATGAAAACATGAAAAAGCAGACCAGGAGTTTCGTTGTAGATACGGATGAGGGGCCACGTGCAGACACTTCAATCGAAAAGCTGGCAAAGCTGAAGCCGGTGTTTGCCGCTGATGGGTCAGTAACGGCAGGTAACTCTTCGCAAACTTCAGATGGTGCTGCATTTGTGCTGGTGGTTTCGGAACAGAAGATGAAGGAACTGGGTGTGGAGCCTATTGCCAGAATGGTAAGCTACAGCGTAGCTGGTGTTCCACCAAGAGTGATGGGCATCGGGCCTATCGCGGCTATTCCAAAAGCATTGAAGATGGCGGGAATGAGTTTGGATCAGATGGATCTGATTGAGCTGAATGAAGCCTTCGCATCACAGTCACTCGCGATTGTTCGTGAGCTTGGCATCAACACCGATATTTTGAATGTAAACGGTGGTGGTNNGAAACTGTCTGTTCAAATGTTCAATGAACTGAAAAGAAGAGAAAAGAAATATGGTATGGTAACCATGTGTGTGGGCACCGGCCAAGGTGCAGCAGGAATTTTCGAGATGTTATAATAGATTTTAAAATTAATGAGCTTGCTCAACTAAATATTACAAGTATGGACACTACAGCTAAAAAGACAATAAATGGAGGTGAATTCTTAATTTCAGATACCCAATATCAGGATGTTTTCATTCCTGAGGAGTTTGATGAGGAACAGGTCATGATTGCGCAGACCTGCCGCGATTTCCTGAGTGCAGAGGTATTTCCAAATCTGGATCGTATTGATGCGCAGGAAGAAGGTTTAATGCAATCGCTGCTGGAGAAAGCAGGGGAGCTGGGGATCCTGGGCGTTTCTATTCCGGAGGAATTTGGTGGTTTCGGTAAGAACTTTAACACTTCCATGCTGGTGGCTGACATTATTGGTGCCGGACATTCTTTTGCTGTAGCGTTGTCGGCACATACGGGCATTGGTACCCTGCCAATTTTATACTATGGAAATGAGGAGCAGAAAGCAAAGTACATCCCAAAACTCGGTACTGGGGAGTGGAAGGCGTCTTATTGCTTAACAGAGCCAAATGCAGGTTCTGATGCAAACTCTGGCCGCACAAAAGCAAAGTTGTCTGAAGATGGAAAACACTACATCATCAATGGGCAGAAGATGTGGATCACCAATGGTGGGTTTGCAGATATCTTCATTGTATTTGCCAAGATTGATGATGATAAGAATTTGACTGCTTTCATCGTAGAGCGCGAATTTGGTGGCATTACCATGAATCCTGAGGAGCATAAAATGGGTATTAAAGGTTCTTCTACCCGTCAGGTGTTTTTCAATGATTGCCATGTACCTGTTGAGAACATGCTGTCTGACCGGGAAAACGGTTTTAAGATTGCCGTGAACATCTTGAATATCGGCCGGATCAAACTTGCTGCGGCAGCTATCGGGGCATCAAAAAAGGTTATTGACCATGCGATAAACTATTCGAATGAACGCGTACAGTTTGAACGTGTGATCTCTAAATATGGCGCGATCAGACATAAACTTGCAGAGATGGCAACCAAGGTTTACGCCGTTGAGAGTGCGAGCTACCGTGCCGGACAGAACATTGACGATGCTTACGATGCGCTTGTTGCAGGTGGAATGGACGCCAGCAAAGCGAAGTTGAAGTCGACCGAGCAGTTCGCTGTAGAATGTGCGATACTAAAGGTTTGGGGTTCTGAAGTGCTGGACTATGTAGTGGATGAGGGTGTGCAGGTTTATGGCGGTATGGGCTTTTCTGCCGATGCGCCGATGGACCGCGCTTATCGCGATGCACGTATCAACCGGATCTTTGAGGGTACAAATGAGATCAACCGTCTGCTTACCGTAGATATGATGTTAAAACGTGCGATGAAGGGAGAGTTGGACTTAATGACACCAGCTACCGCTGTTGCATCGGAATTGATGTCCATTCCGGATTTCGGCGAGCCAGATGATACCTTATTTGCTGCAGAAAAGAAAATTATTCTGAACCTGAAAAAAGCAACCTTGATGGTGGCAGGCTCAGCCGTTCAGAAGCTGATGATGAGCCTGTCTAAAGAACAGGAGATCCTGATGAACATCGCCGATATGGCCAGCTATGTATATGTAGCGGAATCTGCAATGTTAAGAACGGAGAAATTAGTAAGCCTGCGTGGTGAAGAAGCTTGTGCAGGACAATTGAATTTGATGCGAATTTACTTTGTGGAGGCTGTTGATGCGGTTGCTAAAGCTGGTAAGGAAGCACTGTGGGCCTTTGCTGACGGTGACGAGTTGCGCATGATGCTGGTTGGGTTACGCAGGTTCACCAAAATGGAACCATTTAATGTGAAAGCCGCAAGACAGGAAGTTGCACAGCAACTGATTGCAGCAAACAAATACTGCTATTAATCAGCGATAAAGAAATTACCCTTGCCGCCCTACATGAATTTGCAGGGCGGTTTTTTGTTGTTGTTAAAAAAGGTTAAAAATTGTTCTCTCGCATTTAAAAGACTATTTTTGTCGATATGTTCAGAAATGCCCTTTTTCTTGCCTGTGCGGTCCTATGTTTAGGATTGTCTTCATGCGGTGATGTGGTAGAATATAACCGGGAGACCCAACTACAGGTGGATGTAGATTCCATAGCGCTTTTCCTGGCCGATAATCCGAACCTGATATTTGAGCAGGATAGAACTGGCTTGTACAGCCAGATCATCAATCCTGGCAAGGGGGATTATGTTGTGGAGGAAGGAGATGATGTGGTTGTAACTTATACCGGAAAACTGTTGAACGGTATTATCGTTGAACGAGGCGATACGGTGCGGTTAAAGTACTCCGGTTTGATTGAAGGCTGGCGACTGGGCTTGAAAAAGATCAAACCAGGGGGGACAGTGCGTTTGCTGATCCCTTCCACAATGGCGTATACCGACCGGNNNNAAACCTGGACTATACCATCAGCTTTAGGTCGATCTGGAGGGAAGGTGTTGAATTACCGAACGCTGCGCCGGGAGAAGATCCCGACGGGGATCCTGCAACCGATAATGGCGGTGGCGTTGTTATTGAACCTGATTACTAGTAAATACAATCTAAATAAATGATGTTTAAAAAGTTATCTATATATGCTGTTGCCTTTTTTGGCGCACTTACGATCCTGAGCTCTTGTGAAAAAGAATATGAGCAGATCGAAACCATTGACGACACGAAACTGACAGCATATATTGAGCGCAATAAGCTGCAAGTGACCAAAGATGCTTCCGGCTTCTATTACCAGGTTGTGAACCCTGGTACCGGGGAGAACTTCAAGAATACAGATTCAGTACTATATCATTTTGTTTTGAAGTCGCTGGATGGAAAAAGCTTTTACGACACGAAGACTGACGCTGATAACATTGCAAACCTGGTGGGTTATGCAGATAAAATCGTGTTAAGCAGATCAGTTCCTGCAATTCGTACAACGATTCTGGCACTTAAGCCAGGTGGTGAGGCGACAATTCTTTTACCATCATATCTGGCATTCGGCAGAAATGGTGAGCCTAAGTTGAATGTACCTTCCAACGAACCTTTAGTGGTTACGTTAACAACACTGGAAGAGCGTTCACAGCCTGAGCGTGATGAAAACCTGATTAAGGCTTTCCTTGAACGTAATGGCTTAAATGCAACCCGCGACGTTTCTGGTATCTATTACATCATTGACAAGCCTGGAACTGGTGCTGCAATCAACGTTCAATCAACTGTTTACCCGTATTACACTGGAAGGTTACTGGATGGCACTGAGTTTGACTCCAATAAAGCCGATACGACAATTAGCTTCCCATTAAATGGTGGTGTGATTCAAGGCTGGCAAAAAGCACTGCCATTGATTAAGGAAGGTGGGAAAATGAGGATTTTCATACCATCAGGTCTTGCATATGGTTCAAATGCACAGAGTAAGATAAAAATGAATGCTGTTTTAGACTTCGATGTAGAAGTTCGGAAAGTGGTAAACTAAACCGGCGCTTCATTTAGAGCAGCCTTATATACACGGAGCATTCTGTCTCTGGCAAAAGCATGATCTACAATTGGTAGGTCATGCTTTTCTGTTTTATACTGGGGTGCCCATTTATAGATATACAGATTTTTTGGGTCAAACTTTTTCGCCTGAAGGGCTGGATTAAACACGCGGAAGAAAGGTGCGGCATCATTCCCGCTGCCACAGGCCCATTGCCAGCCACCTACATTGCTCGCCAGTTCATAGTCTAACAGCTTTTCTGCAAAGTAAGCCTCACCCCAACGCCAGTCGATCAGCAGGTGTTTGGTTAAGAAACTCGCGACTACCATGCGTACCCGGTTATGCATGAAGCCGGTTTCATTTAATTGCCGCATGCCCGCATCAACAATGGGGTACCCGGTTTTGCCCTGACACCATGCCTCGAATTCCTGTTCATTGTTGCGCCATTGAATCCTGTCATACGCAGGTTTGAAGGCATGCTGCTGCACCTGTGGGAAATGATCCAAAATCATCATGTAAAAGTCGCGCCAGATTAATTCTGACAACCACTTTTCAGCATGGTTGGCTAGTGCTGTCCTGGCGGCCTCGCGGATGCTTATGGTGCCAAATCTCAGATGCAGTCCAATGTAACTTGTTGCATCATCAGCAGGGTAGTCGCGCCGGAGTTCATAGCTGGCGAGTTTTTCAGCGAAATTGACATCTGGAAAACTGATGTCGAGGTCTTCAAACCCGATCTCCTGTATGGATGGCATCGGGTAGGGCTCGCAGGCATATAAATTTTTAAAGTATTTTTCTGTTGGATAGGCTTTGATATAGAACTCGTTCAACTTGGCTTTCCACTGCTTTGAATACGGCGTGAATACGGTGTAAGGTTTCCCATCAGACTTCAGGATTTCAGCGCTTTCAAATATCACCTGGTCTTTGAAGGTAATCAGCGGAACGTTTTTCTTGTGCAGGCATGCTGCCACCTTGCTGTCGCGCTGCTTCGCATAAGGTTCGTAATCGTGATTGGTGTATACGGCTTTAACGTTGTAAGTTTTCAGTATCTCTTCAAAGACCCCTTCCGGCAGACCATATTTGATGAGCATGGAAGTTCCTTTTTGCTCCAGGCGTAATTGCATTTGATGCAGGCTGCGGTGGATGAATACCACTCTGCGGTCTGCTTTAGGTAGGGGATCCAGTATGGCTTTGTCAAAAATGAATAATAAGAGCACCGGGTACCCGGATTTTAACGCGGCATGTAGCGCGGCATGATCTTCAAGTCGTAGATCGCGGCGGAGCCAGCATATCGTTATTTCGTCGTTCATAGATAAATTTCTGCTAATGCATCCTGCAGTTGGTTGTACCTGAAATTAAAGCCTGTATTGAGCACTTTTTGAGCGGAGGTCCTGGTGCTGGAAAGTGCCACAGCACTCATCTCGCCCATGATGGTTTTAATCGCCACTGCGGGTACATGGAGTGGCCAAACCGGCCGTTGCAGCGTATGTGCAAGTTTTCTAGTGAATGTTTTATTGGTTACCGGTGCTGGAGCGGTAGCATTAAATACGCCCTGCAGGGCGTTTTCTAGTGCATGGATATAAAGGTTAATCATATCATGCAGATGTATCCAGGGGATCCATTGTTTGCCCGAGCCTAATGCTGCGCCGAAAAACATCTTAACAGGTAGTGCCATCAGAGGCAATCCGCCATCGGCTTTGTCCAGAATGAATCCGGTACGCAGCTTTACCAGGCGGAGATGATGTGCTGTGCCTTCATCTACAGCAGCTTCCCATTGCACACAGCAGCTTGCCAGGAAATCATCACCTGGAGCACTGATTTCTGTAAGCATTTCATCAGCACGATCCCCGTAGTAGCCCACTGCAGATGCGGAAATCAGCGTATCTACGTTATGGTTGCGGCTTGCGAGCCCTTTGTAGAGCAGTTTTGTAGAATTCACCCTGCTGTCTAGTATTTGCTGTTTCCGCTGCGCGGTCCAGCGTTTACTGGCGATATTTTCGCCGGCCAGATGTATAATGGCGCTGACACCATCAAAGCAGCTGGAATCTATGGTTTGATTTTCTACATTCCATAGGAAAACACGAGTATTTGGCAGGGGACGCGCATTGCGGCTGAGCATGGAAACCTGATGTCCTTTTTCAATCAAGGCTGGTACAAGCTTTTTGCCGATCATTCCAGTTGCCCCCGTTATTAATACGCGTTTTTCCATATGCTCATAACCTTTTTGGGCCTAATTGGTTTTATTTTCAGGATTATAGCTGCAAAATGTAGGAAAATAGGCATGATTTGTTGCGATTGTGTAATTATTCATCAGTCGATTTCTGCTAACCTAAAATATCGTATATTTTTGTATAACACACTATGTCCTCGCCCTTGATGAAATCAAATCGCATATTAGTCTGGTTTAGAAATGACCTTCGCCTACATGATAATGAAATGTTGGTTGAAGCCATTGCTAAGTCGGAGGCTATTTTGCCGGTCTATTTTTTTGACCCGAGGCATTTTGACGAAACTGGTTTTCACCGGTCCAGTGTGCTTCGAACCAAGTTCCTTTTGGAAAGTGTTGCAGATCTTCGAAGATCCTTCCAACGCCTGGGCGGAGATTTATTGATCATTCACGGTTTACCTGAAGACCATATCGCCGGCCTTGTGGAGCAGTATGCCATCACCGAGGTTTATCATCATCGCGAGGTTGCACCTGCAGAAACGAGGGTGTCAGCCAACGTTGAGGACCGGTTATGGAAGATTGAAGTAAATCTTAAGCATTTTATCGGGCACACTTTATACAATAAAGAAGATCTTCCTTTTCCAATCAAGGATATTCCTGACGTTTTCACCCAGTTCAGGAAGAAAACGGAGCGCGACGCGATTGTTAAGGCTTGCTTTGATATACCCCTGGAGATCAATTTCGTTTCCAGTGAGGAATGGGGGTCGTTGCCTTCGCTTGATGAACTTTACGGTAGCGTAGTTCCCGAACATGATGTGCAGGCCGCTGGTTTAAGCGGCGGAGAGCAGGAGGGACTTAAACACCTGGATGATCTGCTTCGGCCGGACTCCAGCATTTATATTAAGGTTTCTGCAAGAAATGCAGACCCTTCGGGGTATATCTCCCAGCTTTCGCCATGGTTGTCTTTAGGCTGTTTGTCGCCACGTATGGTCTATTGGGCTGTAAAAGCGGCCGAGGAGCGCTTTGGCAACAATACCAATTTCACCAACCTTATCTTAGGCTTATTCAAGCGGGACTATTTCCGTTTCATGTTCAAAAAGCATGGCGCGCCTTATCTCGAAGGTACAACACCCGTAATGGGTAAGGATGATGCATTATTGGATGCCAGCTTTGAGCAATGGAAAAAAGGCGAAACCGGGCATGCGCAGGTGGATGGATACATGAAGTCCCTGGCGGAAACGGGATATTTATCCAATTACGGCCGTGTGCTGGCAGCGACCTTCCTGGTACATGTGTTAAAGTATGACTGGATGAAAGGTGCCGCTCATTTCGAAGAACACCTTGTAGATTATACTGCGGCGAGCAACTGGGGTAACTGGAAGTGTATTGCTGATAGTGTTTCAGGGCTAAAATCTAAGAATGGCTTTGATGTAGATAAGTACCTGAAAATTCTCAACATCCCTGCGGTAGCCTGATTTACGCATTCTATAAGATCTTCGATGGATCTAATCACTTGATTAGGAGCTTGCTGAATATCTCTGTTTATAAACAAACCTGATCTATAGTTGTTGTAAGCACGTGAGGAAATACTCGATAAGCGATATAGAAGGACTGATTGGAATTAAGGCCCACACCATTCGGGCTTGGGAGATCAGGTACAATCTGGTACCGCCTAAGCGCACGCCCACAAATATCAGGTACTATGATGAGGAAGATCTGAAGATGTTGCTCAATATCGTAGCGCTGAATGAAAATGGTTACAAGATCAGTAAGATTGCTCAAATGAGTAAGAAGAAGATTGCTGATCTGGTGCTGCAGCTTAAAACAGATTGGGGAAATGAATCTGTTCAATTGATCAATCTTTCCAATGCAACCATTAAATTTGACGAAGCGGCATTTTCAAAGATCCTGTCCAGTTGCATTTCAGAACTAGGCTTGACCAAAACCATGGATCAGGTGCTTTTCCCATTTATGAAAAAGATCGGCATGTTGTGGCAGATTGGTGCAATCGATCCATCTCATGAACATTTCGCAGCCAACCTGATCCGGGATCGGTTGATTGTGGAAATCGACGGGGTGGATAAACCAAAGGCTAAAAAGGCTAAAAGGTTCCTGTTGTTTTTGCCGGAAGCGGAGATTCATGAAACCGGACTGCTTTTTGCGAGGTACCTTTTAAAAAGCTGTGGTCATGAAACCCTTTATCTAGGGCAGGGAACTCCAGTGACAGATCTTAATAAAGTTATCGAAAGTTACAAACCGGACTATGGTTTCGTTGTATTTACCTCCTTGAATCTTGGCAAGGACATCAATAAAATTCTGGGAAAAGTAATTGAAACGCTAAACGTTCCTCTAATTGTAGCTGGAAGTTTAATCTCGGAATTTGATATTGTTGTCAACGATCAATTAAAGCCACTAAAAAATGTATGTGATTTAGTAGGCTTTCTGGAAGAAATATGAAGTATTTTGCCCGTTCTTATTGGTAAAATCCTAATTTTGCATGACTTATAGCACTTGAAACACATGGATAATTTGTCTTATCTCAGCGGTGAAAACGCGGAATATATCGATGCACAGTACCAACTTTACAAACAAGATCCCCAATCTGTAGAATTTGGCTGGCAGAAGTTTTTTGAAGGATTTGATTTTGGAAGAGAAGCATCAGGAACCACAGTAAATGATGTAGCCCCTGAGCAGTTTTTGAAAGAAGTAAATGTTTTGAATTTGATAAATGGATATCGCCAACGCGGCCATTTATTTACCAAAACGAACCCCGTAAGAGAGCGTCGTAAGCATATGCCGACGTTGGCACTTGAAAACTTTGGTTTAAGTGATGCTGATCTTGATACGGTATTTAATTCTGGTGTTGAAATCGGAATTGGTGCAGCTAAGCTGTCTGAAATCATCACGTTTCTTGAACAGACCTATTGCGGCTCTATTGGTGCGGAATACAAATTTGTTCGTACTCCTGAAGTACTTTCCTGGATTGAAAAGAAAATGGAGAGTGCGCGTAATACACCACGTTTCTCTGTAGAGGAGAAAATGCGTATCCTGACGAAGCTTAATCAAGCTGTAAGTTTTGAGAACTTTCTTGGAACAAAGTTCCTGGGTCAGAAAAGATTCTCTCTTGAAGGTGCAGAAGCACTAATTCCTGCACTTGACTCTGTAATTGAAAAAGGTTCTAATCTTGGTATTGAAGAGTTCGTCATTGGTATGGCTCACCGTGGCCGTCTGAACGTGCTTGCCAATATCATGCAGAAAACATATAAGGATATCTTTGCTGAATTTGAAGGCAAGGCATATAGCGCAGAATCACCGTTTGGTGGTGATGTGAAGTACCACTTAGGTTATTCTACTGATGTTACTACAAACAGCGGTAAAAGTGTACACTTAAGTTTGTGTCCAAATCCATCTCACCTGGAAACCGTAAACCCGGTAGTAGAAGGTATTACGAGATCTAAAATTGACTTTAAATATGATGGTGACAATTCCAGAATTGCACCAATATTGATCCATGGTGATGCTTCAGTTGCAGG
The DNA here is from genome assembly GCA_002333205.1 of Pedobacter sp. UBA2067. Lineage (GTDB taxonomy): Bacteria > Bacteroidota > Bacteroidia > Sphingobacteriales > Sphingobacteriaceae > Pedobacter. Next base: position 23,348 of record DDAD01000139.1, on the reverse strand, counting down.
TCAGGGTATCGTTTACGAAGTCATCCAAATGGCAGGCCTGGAAGGTTATAAAACTGGTGGAACCATCCACCTGGTAATTAACAACCAGATCGGTTTTACCACAAATTACAAGGATGCACGTACCAGTACATACTGTACTGATATTGCTAAAGTTACCTTGTCACCTGTTTTCCACGTGAATGGTGATGATCCGGAAGCTTTGGTTTACGCAATCAATCTTGCAATGGAATACCGTCAGCGTTATAAGAATGACGTTTTCATCGATATTCTTTGCTATAGAAGATTCGGACACAACGAGTCGGATGAGCCTAAATTCACACAGCCACTCCTTTACAAGATCATTGAAAAGCATGCAAACCCAAGAGATATTTATATTCAGCAGCTGATTAAAGAAGGCAACCTGCAACCTAGTCAGGAAAAGGAAATTGAGAAAGAGTTTCGTGCCGTTCTGCAACAACGGCTGGATGAGGCTAAAGCTTTGGTTTCAACCTATCAGGATGTGAAGTTTGGTGGTGCCTGGTCGGAAATGCGTATTGCAAATCCGAATGATTTTGAGACATCTCCAAATACGGCTGTTAAAGAAGAAACATTATTGGATATTGCCAAGCGGATCAGTGCTTTGCCATCTGAAAAGAAATTCTTCAAGAAAATTGAAAAGCTGTTTGCTGAAAGAAGCAATATGGCTAATAATACACATGTCTTTGATTGGGCAATGGGTGAGCAACTTGCTTATGGTACCTTGTTGATGGAAGGCAAACGTGTTCGTGTTAGCGGACAGGATGTGGAAAGAGGAACATTCTCTCACCGCCATGCTGTACTAACGCTCGAGGACGCAGAGGAGGAATATGTACCGTTAGCAAACCTTGACGCTGCGCAAGCGACCTTCGATATCTATAACTCACACCTTTCTGAATATGGTGTGCTAGGATTTGAATATGGTTATGCAATGGCTAATCCTAATGCATTAACGATTTGGGAAGCACAGTTTGGTGATTTCAACAACGGTGCACAGATCATCATTGACCAGTATCTTGCTAGTGCAGAGACCAAATGGCAACGTGAAAATGGCTTGGTAATGTTATTACCACATGGATATGAAGGTCAGGGACCAGAGCACTCTTCTGCAAGGATTGAGCGTTTCATGGAACTTTGTGCAGATTATAATATGCAGGTGATTAACTGTACTACACCGGCAAACTTCTTCCATGCGTTACGCAGACAGTTTTCACGTGACTTCAGAAAGCCATTGGTTGTATTTACACCAAAGAGCTTATTGCGTCACCCGAAATGTGTGTCACCTTTGACAGATTTCACCGAGAACAAGTTCCAGGAAGTGATCAATGACGTAAATGTGAACCCTGCAGATGTAACGCGTGTATTGTTCTGTTCAGGTAAGATATACTACGAGTTGTTAGAAAAACAGCAGAATGATGCGCTGAAACATGTTGCTATTGTTCGTGTGGAGCAGTTATATCCATTACCACTTGCCCAAATGGAAGCGGTTTATAAGACGTTTGAAAATGCTACCGAGGCACTATGGGTGCAGGAAGAACCGGAGAACATGGGCGCTTGGCCATTCTTATCTCGTAAAACCAGAAAGACCTTCTTCAAGGATATTGAGGTGATCTCGAGAAAAGAGAGCAGCAGTACTGCTACTGGTTATGCAAAACAGCATGCCGACCAACAAGCATACATCATCGCAAAAGCATTGGAAGTTCCTGTAACTCAAAATGTAAAAGATATTGCTGATAAATCAGAGAGTAAAGTTTTTAATGTAGATTAAAATATAATACATCAATTATGAGTTTAGAAATAAAAGTTCCACCAGTAGGTGAATCGATCACTGAAGTTGTTTTATCACAATGGTTGAAAAACGATGGTGATGTAGTTGAAATGGACGAAGTAATTGCTGAGCTGGAATCAGACAAAGCAACCTTCGAGCTAACTGCAGAACAGGCTGGAACTTTAAAAACCGTAGCAAATGAAGGTGATACATTAGCAATTGGTGCTGTTGTATGTACAATTGAAGAGGGTGGTGCAGCTGCACCGAAAGCAGCGCCTGCCGCTGAAGAAAAGCCTGCTGAAGAACAAAAAACTTCTGCTCCAACTGCCACTGGAAACGGTTCAAGTTATGCAGCTGGTACACCTTCACCAAGTGCAGGTAAAATCCTTGCTGAGAAAGGCATTGATGCTGGTGCGGTAAGCGGTACTGGTGTTGATGGTAGAATTACCAAGGAAGATGCATTAAAAGCAGAAAAGGCCGCTGCAAAACCTGCTGCTAAGCCTGCAGACAAGGCACAACCTGCGGTTGCTGCTGTGCCGGGATCCAGAAGCGAAAGAAGACAGAAGATGACGCCTTTGCGCAAAACTGTTGCAAAACGCCTGGTAACGGTTAAAGATGAAACCGCAATGCTAACCACTTTCAACGAGGTGAACATGAAACCCATCATGGATCTTAGAGGAAAGTATAAAGAGCAGTTTAAAGAAAAGCATGGTGTAGGTCTTGGATTCATGAGCTTTTTCACTAAAGCAGTTTGTGAAGCATTAAAAGAGTTCCCTGCAGTTAATGCGCGTATTGACGGCGAAGAAATTGTTTACAATGACTTCGTAGATGTTTCCATCGCAGTATCTGCACCTAAAGGACTTGTTGTACCGGTAATTAGAAATGCGGAAAGCATGAGCCTTGCACAGATTGAGAAATCTGTTCTTGAACTTGCTTTGAAAGCACGTGATAATAAGTTGTCGATTGAGGAAATGACAGGTGGTACCTTTACCATCACCAACGGTGGTGTTTTCGGATCTATGATGTCTACCCCGATCATCAATGCACCGCAATCTGCGATCCTTGGTATGCACAACATTATTGAGCGTCCAATCGCTGAAAAAGGTGAGGTTGTGATCCGCCCGATGATGTATATCGCTTTATCTTACGACCACAGAATCATTGACGGACGTGAGTCTGTAGGTTTCCTTGTTCGTGTGAAACAGCTGTTAGAAGATCCTGCACGTCTACTATTAGGCATTTAAGATCTTAGCATATAAACAAAAGCGGCGCACCCAATCAGGTGCGCCGCTTTTTGTTTATAGCAAGCTTTTACTATTCTGCCTGTTTGATATTGATGTAAAAGTTAGGATCCGCTTTAAAGGAGTCCTTGTCTACGGTGCTATCAATTGAAATTTCCTTCCAGGTCGAAGTTGGCTGTATTAAGGTATAATCACCATTGCCCTTTAATGTTACCTTCAAGGGCATATTGAAATCTTTAACATCAGCTTTCCATCGGTAGGCAAGCTTGTTGTTGCTGATTTTGTATTCAAAGGTTGGGATGTCCTTATGGCGCAGGTACTGATCGAAGATCTTGGCCAGGTTCAAGCCGCTTTGCTTTGCAATGTAGTTTTCGATTTCAGCGCTGGTTACGGTCTTATGATAGAACGTCTTGTTCAAACCGCGCAGGATACTTCTGAACTTCTCATCATCATCAATGAGCTGACGGATGATGTGAATCATGTTTGCGCCTTTAGGGTACATATCTCCGGAACCTTCTTTGTTTACATTGTAAGGTCCAATGATTGGGATATCATTGGCTATGCCCTGGCGGATTCCTTGTACGTAAGCATCACCTGCCGCTTTGCCGTACAAACTTTGGGTAAACAAGGTCTCTGAATAGTTGGTGAAACTTTCATGTATCCACATGTCGGCGATATCTTTTGCGGTGATGTTGTTTCCAAACCACTCATGGCCGCTTTCATGCACAATGATGAAGTCGAACTTCATGCCCCAGCCTGAACCGGAGAGGTCGCGTCCCAGGTATCCCTTTTTGAACTGGTTGCCGTAAGCTACTGCACTTTGATGTTCCATACCCAGGTGTGGTGCCTGTACCAGCTTGTAGCCGTCTTTGTACCATGGGTAAGGACCGAACCAATGTTCAAAGCTCTTCAGCATGGGTTTTGTATCTGCCTCCCAATGCGCACGAGCCTTGGTACTGTCCTGTTTCAATGCCCAGTAGTCGATCGTTAGCGGACCTTCTTCCCCCTGATAGGTGTCTGTCCAATGCGAATATTTACCGATGTAGAAGCTCACATCATAATTGTTGATTGGATTAGAGACGAACCAGTTGTGCTGGGTGTAGCCATCAGGTTTTTCAATGCGGCTTCTCAATCTGCCATTTGAGATTTCCTGTAGGTCTTTAGGCGCCGAGATGCTGATCATCATGCTATCCACCTCATCACTCTGGTGATCTTTATTCGGCCACCATACACTTGCACCGAGACCCTGGCAGGCCACAGATACAAAGGGGTTTCCTGCTTCATCTTTTCTAAAGATGAAACCACCATCCCATGGCGGGCGGTTCGCCACCTGCGGCTTACCGCCATAGTACACCGTAAACGCATCCTTGCTGCCCTTCTTTATTGCAGTAGGGAAGGTTACAAACACCGCATTAAACTCCCGGGTAAAGGGAATATCCTTGCCTTTATAAACCACCCGGTCTATATTGAGGTTGGCGAACAGATCGAATTGTAGCTTACTGAAGGTATCTGTAGCGGTAAAAACAAATTTATTACTGCCGGATACGGATCTGTTATCAATATCTATCTTCACATCAAGATGGTAATAGTTGATGTCATAACAGGTTCTTAATGGTGTGAGCATACCCCGCAGGGTATCTGCACGCGTGGTTTGTTCCTCCTTATGCAGGAGCTGTCCGCTGGCGGAAGCCTGGATCAAACAAGCAAGTGCCATTGCACTTAGTGTTCTTTTGAACATAGAGATAGTATTCATTCTTTAAGGTTGTATTACTTCAAAACGGTCACGACCAAGGAAGATGGATTTTCAGCATCGTGGTAAATGCGGTGTGTTGCCTTCTGGAAGTCCGAATCTTGCGCGGTATAAATATCTACGAATTTTTGCGGATTACGGTCCACTAAAGGGAACCAGGAGTTCTGCACCTGAATCATGATCTTGTGACCTTTTTTAAAGGTATGGCCAACATCTGGCAGGGTATAGTTCACTTCCGTGATTTTGCCGGGCACGAAAGGCTCCGGTTTCTCGAAGCTGTTGCGGAACTTACCGCGCATCACTTCGCCACGAACCAACATCTGGTAGCCGCCCATGAGTACGTTGTTGCTGTTAGGCTCCGGCGCTGTGGCATCTTCCGGATAAACATCAATCAGTTTAACCACGTAGTCCGCGTCTGTTCCGGTAGTGGATACCTTTAACTTGGCCATTAGCGGTCCGGTTAGGGTAATATCTTCGGTTAATACATCACTTTCGTAAACCTGAACATCTGGTCTGCGGGCAGCAAAACGCTGATCATCGATCATGTATTCGCGGGTTCTCCGGGGCTGCACGCCATTTTGGTACGGGACAGGTTTGTTTGGATCACTTACATACTCATCAAAGCTGTCTTTTTCGGCAGGCGCATCAAAACTAAGTTTTCCATTTGCATGGAAATAAAGGGTCTTGTTTTCGGTCTCTTTAGGTGGCCAGCTGGCGAATTTCTTCCATTCGTTACTGCCGGTAAGGAATATGCTGGCTTCGGGAATGTCGGTAGCAGGCGCTCCTTTCAGATGATGCATAAAAAACGGGAATTCAAGATTGTTTTGGTACCAGGTACTTGTGGGCTGACCGAACTCGATGTCGTTGAAACGCTCACCTGTACCACGTGCCCAGCCACCATGAAACCAAGGTCCCATCACCAGTTTGTTGTTTGCCTTTGCATCCTGTTGTTCAATGGCCTTGTAGGTCGCCAATGCACCAAAGGTATCCTCTGCATCGAAGAAGCCACCAACAACCAATACTGCAGGCTTAACATTTTTCAGGTGAGTACGGATGTTTCTGGCTTTCCAAAAATCATTGTAGGTGCCGTTTGCCATTAGGTCATTCCAGAATTTGATGCTATCGCCGAAGTATTTCTCTTTAACGTTCTTCAGTGCGCCTATGCTCAGGTAAAATCTGTAGTTATCTGCAATTGGAAATTTGAAAGGTTTAGGACCTTGATCTGGCGTAATTGGCTTTGGTCTGGGCACGCCAAAGCTCGAATAGAAGTTAAATGCATCGGTCATGAAAAATGCACCGTTATGGTGAAAGTCATCACCCATAAACCAATCTGTTACCGGCGCCTGTGGTGAAACTGCTTTCAAACCGGGGTGTGCACCTGGCAAAGATGCGGTAGAATAAAAGCCAGGGTAGGAGATGCCGTAGATACCGGCTTTGCCATTATTGCCGGCTACGTTCTTGATCAGCCAGTCGATGGTGTCATAGGTGTCTGAACTCTCATCAATCTGCGTCTTACCTTTTTTATTATCAATATGCGGTCTTACATCTACAAACTCACCTTCACTCATCCATTTTCCACGTACATCCTGGTAAACAAAAATGAACTTTTCACGGATGAAAAGCGGAGAGGGACCTAAGGTTGTCTTGTACTCGTTTTCACCATAAGGCCTTACCGTATAGGGGGTACGGTTAATCATGAAAGGATATTTTCCTTTCTCCTTTGGGATGTAAATGGCGGTAAAAAGTTTTACGCCATCGCGCATGGGGATCATCCGTTCGATTTTGGTGTAATTATCCCGCACATAGGCAGAATCTGTCTGCGCAAACAGCAGCGATCCACAAAAGAGGATCAATAAGGTTAGTAATAGTCTGGTTGTTTTCATATTTGTTGAACTTATCATTTAAACTTACGAAAAAACGTGCTTATTAGGCCATTGTCATAGTTTTGTGATCAGCGGAGCCATAAAAATCTAAAATCGTAACTTTGGATTCTACTTAGCGCTATGCAGAAAAAGAGATGGAGTTTGTCGTACCTGGAATCCCTGTTGCCTTTCCGGTTGCTGTCGCTGATAAAATTCGGCTTCACCGGAATGTCGGGACTGGTTGTTGATTTCTCGGTTACCTGGCTTCTAAAAGATGAGCTGCATTTAAATAAGTTCCTGGCCAATGCTGCTGGATTTACGATGGCCGTGATCAGCNNCAGCGAAAGAGAACGAACAAAAGTGAGCCGGCAGTTTGCATCCTTTCTGATGGTCTCGCTCATCGGGCTGCTCCTAAACTCCGGTTTTGTTTATCTTTTTAACGAGCAGCTGCTGCTTAATTTCTACCTGAGCAAGGCCATTGCCATTATGCTGGTGTTTTTCTGGAACTTCAGCGCGAACTATTTCTTCGTTTTTAAAAACGATAAACCGGATTAGTTTCGACACAAGCGATTGCTGCCATGATCTGCTTTACATTGCAATGCCAATTAAGGCCGTGCTAATGCGAATTTTCTTTTCAGGTTTCTTAACTTTGGAATATAAAAAAATTGATTATGCAATACGATGTAGTAGTTATAGGTTCTGGTCCTGGTGGTTATGTAAGTGCCATAAGATGTGCTCAGTTAGGCTTAAAGACAGCCGTAGTAGAAAAATATAATACTTTTGGTGGAACCTGCTTAAACGTAGGTTGTATTCCATCCAAAGCATTGTTAGACTCTTCGGAGCATTTTCATAATGCGGCGCATACATTTACTACACACGGTATTGAACTGAAAGACCTGTCTGTGAACATGTCGCAGATGATTGCCAGAAAAGACGACGTTGTGGCCCAAAACNNTGTTTAAAAAGAACAAAATTGACACCTTTGAAGGTTTAGGTTCTTTCGTAGACAAAAACACGATTAAGATTAAAAAGAATGATGGCGCTGAAGAGCAGATCACTGCTAAAAATGTAATTATCGCTACAGGTTCTAAACCAACCAGCCTACCATTCCTTCCAGTAGATAAAAAAAGAATTATTACTTCAACAGAAGCATTAAACATCACTGAAGTTCCAAAACACATCGTTGTAATTGGCGGTGGCGTGATTGGTTTGGAGCTTGGTTCTGTATACGCACGTTTAGGTTCTAAAGTATCTGTTGTGGAGTTCATGCCAAGTATCATTGCAACGATGGATGCTGGTTTAGGTAAAGAACTACAACGTGTGCTTAAAAAATCTTTAGGCATGGAGTTCTTCATGAACCACAAGGTGACTGGTGCAAGCGTTGAAGGCGAAACTGTGACCGTTACTGCAGATAACGCAAAAGGTGAGCAGGTTAAATTTGAGGCAGACTACTGCATTGTTGCGGTTGGACGTACTGCTTATACGGAAGGTTTAGGTTTAGAGAACATTGGTATCAAAACCGAAGAAAGAGGTAACAAGATTCCGGTTAACGAACACCTTGAAACCAGCGTACCTGGTGTATATGCTATTGGCGATGTAATTAAAGGTGCCATGCTTGCGCATAAAGCGGAAGATGAAGGCGTTTACGTTGCAGAGCATATTGTTGGTCAGAAACCACATATCAATTACAACCTGATCCCTGGTGTGGTGTATACCTGGCCGGAAGTTGCTTCTGTGGGTTACACCGAAGAGCAGCTTAAAACAATGGGTACCAAATACAAATCTGGTTCATTCCCATTCAAAGCAAGTGGTCGTGCGAAAGCAAGCATGGATACTGATGGTTTCGTGAAAGTACTTGCTGATGCAACTACAGATGAGATCTTAGGTGTACACATGATTGGTCCACGTGCCGCAGACATGATCGCTGAAGCAGTTGTTGCAATGGAATTCCGTGCTTCTGCAGAAGATATTGCAAGAATCTGTCATGCACACCCAACCTATACTGAAGCTATCAAGGAAGCTGCGATGGCGGCTACTGAGAACAGAGCTATTCACATTTAGAATACCTGCAGGAACACCTGCAACATGCATATAAAGAAAGCCGCTTCCCAACAGGAGCGGCTTTCTTTATGCTTGAAGACATTCGTTTATATATCAGGTTAGAGCCGCAAAGTCGTAAACCAAAAAAGAGGTTGCCCGTTTGAGCAACCTCTTTTTTTATGATATTTCAGGCGCTTAATCGCCCTTTAATTAATCTGCATGAAGCACATCTGCATGCTCTTCCGGTTTATAATTCGCTTCCAGTTCAGCAAGCTTTTTCTTACCGTAAGCTAATTTGGTAATTAATACAAACAGAACCGGTACAATAAAGATGGCAAGAATGGTTGCCGAAAGCATACCAGCCGCCACGGTCCAGCCGATAGTCATCCTGGAAACCGCACCCGCACCATGCGAAATGATCAAAGGAATTACCCCTAGAATAAAGGCGAGTGAGGTCATCACAATTGGACGTAACCTAAGTTTCACCGCTTCCATCGTTGCAGGGATTAATCCCATACCCCAATCCACACGTTCCTTCGCAAACTCGACGATCAAAATCGCGTTCTTCGCAGAAAGACCGATCAGCGTAATCAAACCAACCTGCGCATAGATGTTGTTATCTAATTTAGGTAGGAACATTAGCGCCAGGATCGCTCCAAACAATCCAAGCGGTACCGCTAAAAGAATAGAGAAAGGTACGGACCAGCTTTCATATAATGCTGCAAGCAACAGGAATACGAAGACAATGATCAGGGCGAAGATCAGTGTAGTACTGCTACCCGCTTCACGTTCCTCCAAACTCAAACCAGAGAAGTTATAATCGTAGTTTGCTGGTAAGGTTTGTGCCGCTACTTCTTCAAGGGCATTCAGCGCATCACCAGAGCTATAGCCCGGTGCTGCTGCACCACTTACCTCTATGGAGCGGAACAAGTTAAAGTGGTTAATTATTGACGCTGTTTCAACTAATTTGTGTGATACCAATGTGCTTAGCGGTACTGGTGTACCACTTGCATTCTTTACATACAATTTGCTTAAATCGTCAATACTGCTTCTGTAGTTTGTATCGGCTTTTTGCACAACCCTGAAGTTACGGCCATACTTGGTAAAGTCGTTCACGTAGCTACTACCCAGGTAAGTTGAAATGGTACTGTAGATAGCACCTACAGAAACGCCCATTTTCTTAGCCTGTTCACGGTTTACTTCAAGCTTATAGTTTGGTGTTCTTGCATTAAACAAGGTATATGCCATGGCAATTTCCGGGCGTGCATTTGCTGCACCTAAGAATTTGCCCACGTTTGCCTCAAACTGTTTGATGTCGCCGGTTTGTTTTTCCTGAATCTGTAAAGAAAAACCTCCACTGATACCAAGACCCGGAATCGGAGGTGGCGCTACAGCAAGTACGCTACCTTCTTTAGCTCCGGCAAACTCCTGTGATACTTTTGCAATGGTACCTGCAGCATCACCTTCGCGGTCGTCCCAGTTTTTCAACTGTACGAAGAATGTAGCCGCATTAGATTTGAATGATCTGTTCAGAATGTTGATACCACTGATGGAAGTGATGTTTAATACTTCCGGATATTTCTTCTGAATGGTGGTTGTAATCTTTTCAATAAATGCATCGGTACGTGCAGCAGATGAACCCTCAGGAAGGGTAACCCCCATAAGGAATACACCAGCATCCTCATTTGGAATAAATCCGGAAGGTTTGCTCATAAACAAACCGACAGTACCTACATAAATACAGGCCAGTAAAACCATAACAAGCGGTGCTTTCTTCAAAGCCCATTTTACCCCGTTGGAGTAGTTTTGGGTCACTCTTGCGAACCACTGGTTGAATTTGTAGAAGAATTTGTTTAATCCTTTTGAGTCAGCAGTTAAGTTCATCGGCGTCAATAACAACGAACATAAAGCCGGTGTTAAGGAAAGCGCAATGAAGGCCGAGATCAATACTGAAACGGCGATGGTAATGGCAAACTGCTGATATAGTTGTCCAACCATACCGGGGATAAATCCTACCGGGATAAATACTGCTGCAAGGATTAAGGCAATCGCAATTACCGGTGCCGTGATGTCCTTCATCGCTTTACGAGTCGCATCAGGTGCAGAGAGGCCTTCATGGTCCATGTAGTGCTGAACAGCCTCCACCACAACAATCGCATCATCCACCACAATACCGATGGCAAGTACGAAACCAAACATTGTTAGTACGTTGATGGAGAAACCAAGCAAGGTAAAAAGAATGAATGTACCGATAATGGAAACCGGAATTGCGAGTACAGGAATCAAAGTTGCTCTCCAGCTTTGAAGGAAGAAGAAAACCACGATGGTTACCAGGATCAGTGCTTCAACAAGCGTGTGGATTACCTCACTAATGGAAACCTTTACAATTGATACCGTCTCATAACTGATTACATAATCCAGATCTTTCGGGAAAGACGCTTTCAACTCATCCAAAGCTTTTTGAATACCTTCTGCAGTTTGTACCGCATTACCTCCCGGAGTTTGGTTGATGGCCATCATGGATGACACTTGTCCATTAACTTTGGAACTTGTAGAGTAAGTGAACTCACCCAGCTCTACACGGGCAACATCGCGCAGGTAAACCGGAGATCCGTCTGCACCATTTTTGATAATGATATTTTCAAATTGCTCAACAGAGTTCAGGTCGGCATCCAAAACCACCGAGAACTCGAAAGTCTGGTTGTTGTTCTGCGGACGTCCGCCGACAGTACCACCGGGCAT
>DDAD01000139.1:0-11915 GCA_002333205.1 Pedobacter sp. UBA2067 | reverse complement strand
ACTGTTCGCTGATGGCTGCTGTTACATCGGAAGGCGTAAGGCCCAGATTGGCAAGTTTGCCGGCATCCATCCATACACGCATACTAAATGGCTGTCCGAAAGACTGCACATCACCCACACCGGGGATACGTAATAACGCGTCTCTTACATAAAGGTTAACGTAGTTGGAAAGGAATTTCTGATCGTAGGTGCCTTTTGGAGAAACCAGACCTACAACCATTAGAATATCGTTGTTCGCTTTCCTGGTGGTAACACCTAAACGTCTTACCGCTTCCGGCAATGCAGGTTCTGCAATACCTACACGGTTCTGAACGTCGAGTGTAGCAATGTCAATGTTTGTACCTACATCAAAGGTTACGGTAATTGCTGAACGTCCATCGGCGGTACTGTTTGAGGAAAGGTATTTCATTCCCGGTGTACCGTTGATCTGACTTTCAATAGGGGTGGTTACCGTCTGCTCCACCGTTTGAGCATCGGCACCGGTATAGGTACCTGATACGTTTACAGTTGGTGGTGCAATGTTGGGATATTGACTGATTGGCAAGGTTGTGATTACAATCGTACCAACCAGAACAATCAATATGGAGATGACGATGGCCGTGACCGGTCGCCTAATAAATACTTCTGATATCATATAGCTGAACTTCTATTTAATTATTTTGCTGCTGCAGGTTGTTGTGCGTTTGCTTCACCGGGAGGGGTTGCAGAAACAACGGCACCATTTCTAACATTCTGAACGCCGTCAACAACAATCGTTTCACCTTTTTTCAAGCCTTCACTTACGACAACATTGGTCTGGAACTGTCTGCCAAGTTTTACAAGACGTGCTTCTGCTTTGCTGCTGTCGCCAACAACAAATACGTTAAACTCACCAAGTTGCTCAACAACGGCTTTGTATGGAATAACAAGTTCTTCTTTCTGGCCTCTGTTTAAAGCCTGAAGGCTTACGTTCATTCCGGCAAATAGTCTACCTTCTTTGTTTGGATAGCTGATTCTCACTTTGATGGTACCAGTTTGAGGATCAACTGCACGGTCGATTGCAACAATCTTTCCTTGCGCGCGGTAAACTGTTCCGTCCTGACCTTTAATGGAGAATACAGAATCTGCTACCACAGAATTGTTTTTCTGTAAAGCAACAAAACGTGGGATTTCACGCTGGTTTACGGCAATGTCAACAGCAATTGGATCGTTGGTAGAGACGGTATTTAAAACCGTAGTACCTGGGGTTGCAAAAGCACCTAGCTTAACCTGAGAGATACCGATCGTACCAGTTAAAGGTGATACGATTACCGAGCGCTGTAAGTCTGATGATGCAGCACTTAATTGTGCTTCAGCAGCAGCTACCTGCGATTCTGCATTTGCAAGATCGGTCAGTGCATAGTCTACACGCTGTCTTGCCACTGCATCCTGCTCCGCCAGTTTGGTATAACGCTCTGCATCTTTTTTAGTCCTGTCACGGTTAGATTTTGCTACGGCAAGATTTGCTTTCGCAGAGTTGTATGCAGCCTGATATTTTGTGCGGTCGATTTCGTATAGCTTCTGACCTTTGGTTACCCGTTGACCATCCTGAACAAATATTCCCGTAATATAACCGCCAACTTGCGGACGTAATTCAACTTCATTAAGTGCAACAACAACACCAGGGTAAGCATCAACGGTTGTTACCGGTTGTTCATCTACCGTGTAAGTCGTTACCGGAGTTGCAGGAGGCGGGCCTTGCTGTGCAGGTTGTTGACCGCCGCCACAGGAGGCTAATGTAACTGAGCCCAGGACCAGGACACCTAGCTTTATTCTATAAAAATTATTCATTGTATGGGTTATTGATTAACGGTTATTGTTCCTAATGCTTGTTTTACGTCTAATTTTGATGCTAATAAACTATATAGTGAATTCAAATAGTTTAGTTGTGCGGTACGAAGGTCGGTCTCTGAAGTCATCAGATCCAGGTACGTTTTAATACCTTCGTCATATTGTAATTTGATGGTGTTGTATACCGATCTTGAGATCTCCACATTCTCCCGATTGGTTCTAAGATCATTCAGGTTAGCTTTATAAGTTGCAATTGCTGCCTCATATTGCGAGTTAATTTGATTTTTAACATTTTCAATGTCCAGATCAACTCTTTGTTCCTGTAATTGCGACTTTTTAATTTCGTGTGTACGTTTACCACCCTGGAAAATCGGAAGGACTAACCTCAAGCCGATGATCGAACTTGGATAGTTTCTATCATAAAGGTTGCTGATCTCCTGATTCTGATAGTTGAAGCCGTAGTTATAGAAACCAGACAGCGTTGGCAGATAGCTCCATTTGTTGTAGCTGGTGTTAATGCTTTGTAACTGGCGTTGAGTCTCCAACAAGCGGAATTCTACGCGGTTCTGGTAATCCAGCATCTGCGTAGTATCGATCAACACATCTTTTTCCATGTCAGCCGCAGTGAACGACAAGGTGAAGTTCTCTTTTCCCTGATAGCCGATGAGCTCTTTCAGGTAAGCATATTTGTATTTCACCAATTCTTCTGTACGTTTTTTATCTGCCAAAGAGTTGCTTAAGCTGATCTGCGCACGTTGAAAATCGGTTTTATCCACCAAACCTGCTTCATACTGTGCACTTGCGTCTTTAAGCTGCTTCTGTAAACGGGCAATGTTCTCATTGATGATGTTCAGTTGCTCATTGCTGGTCAGGATGTCATAGTAAGCTTTACTAACTTCCACAACCGTGTTGATTCTGTTTGCTTCAGTGTTCTGTCTATATTGTTGTCTGAAGTACTTTGCAGACTTAGACGCCTGAATTAAGCCCGCATTCAAGAACTGCTGATCTGCCTGTAATACTAGTGAAGAAGTGTTTTTTGCTCCAAAGGTTAATAGGGATGAAACACCGTTGGTGGTAAGCACCTGAGATTGCTGCTTAAAATTGTGGTTGAAACTTCCTGAAGCGTTAATTTGTGGCAACCATCCTGAAAGTGCAGATTTGATATCACGGTCGGCGATTTCTTCATCAAGCACGGATTGTTTAACTTCAGGCCTGTTGCTTAATGCGTAGTCAATGCACTGCTGTAAGGTTGCATTGGTAAGTGGCTGTTCTGCTTTTACGATGGACTGTGCGAACACCGATCCGGGGAGTAGGAGGGGTATCCATAAAAGCATGGTAACTAATAAATTACGTGATTTCATATATGTATTAAAAGGTATTGAGTTTAAATTGTTTAATCTTTTTCCTGCTTTTTTATGCCGTCCCAGATCATGCTAATAACCACTTTGATGTCTTCTTCTGAAAAAACCATATGTTGCCTTAGGTGAAAGTTAGCAGCAGCAACCAAAGTTCCTTTGATGATCGGCATTAACAATTTAGCATCGATGTTCTTGAAGTACTTGTTTTGAATGCCGTAATCAAAAAATTTGATGATGTGCTCGAAGCGCTTCTCGTGATTTTCGACCTGGTTCTTTGCATATGGAGAGTTGGAATACTGCTCCAGGAAATACAGGGAATCTGGGTTGCCGATGTAAAAATGATAATGGTTAAGCATGCAGCGGAAGAATCTTGCTTTGTAGTGCAGGCTTTCATCATCGCCAACCAATAAGGCTGCCGCGAGCCTGCTGCTCTCATGCTCATAAAGCGCATTGATCAGCGCATCTTTTGATTCAAAGTAGTGATAGATGGTACCAGCAGCGACCCCGGCATGTTTTGCGATCATGCTCATCGGTGTGCCGTGAAAGCCATACTGACGTATAAGGGCGAGGGTACTGTTTAAAACAGTCTCGCGTTTACCACAAATATCTTCTAATTGAACGTTCATTCGGTTACAAAAGTAGAATTTAATTGTGTACTTAATACACCTTCAATTTGGTTATGACTTAAAAATGATCTTAAACAAAATTAATCCAGAGCATGCATTTTGTAAAGCAAGATTCGTGAACGGCAATGTTTGCCGGGTGAGTGGCAAGCATTTGACCGAAAAAAGCCCATATCCTTTAGGGAAATGGGCTTTTTTGGAAGGGAAGATTACTTAGTGGGTATGTTCCATTTCGTACTCTTTAACCTCTTTATGGTCATAAGGCTCAACCATTAACTCTTCAATGGTCACACCTTTTTTGTTATAGCCTAATTTATCCAGAATTCTGTCAAAGATCATGTACATAACTGGTACAATGATCAGCGTCAGGAATAATGAACTCAGCAATCCACCGATGATTACCCAGGCCAAACCGTTTTTCCATTCTGCACCTGCTCCACCTGCTAATGCAATTGGAAGCATACCAATAACCATCGCAATGGTGGTCATTAGAATTGGTCTTAAACGGGCATGGTTGGCAAGGATCAGCGCATCATAAGTGCTCTTTCCTTCAGCTTTCATCTGGTTGGTAAAATCGACAAGGATAATCGCGTTTTTCGCAACCAAACCGATTAACATAATCAGACCAAGAATGGTGAAAATGTTCAGGGCATTGTTCGTCAACGCTAAGGCAAGTAAGGCACCGATTACCGAAAGCGGAATCGAGAACATCACCACAAATGGATACACGAAACTATCATATAAGGTTACCATGATGAGATAAACCAATAGGATGGATGAAAGTAAAGCGATACCCAAGGTACCGAAACCTTCTCCCTGATTTTCTGCATCACCGGCCCATAGGTAACTCACGCCAAGTGGTTTTTTCAACTCGCCGGTATTTTCCAGTCTTTCTAGTTCTGCTTCGAATTCGGCAACAACAGTACCGGTAGGACGGCCAATAGCCTGTGCCTTCACGGATACCGAAGTACTCTTATCACGTCTTTCCAGCTGACTTGGTCCGGAACCTTGTGTAATGGTTGCAAATTGAGAAAGCTTAATCTGCTGTCCGGCACCGTTCACGAAAATAAGGTTACTTACGTCGTTGATGTCTTGTCTGTTGAAAGACTGGTACTGGATGTTGATGTCGTACTCGTATTCACCTTTTCTGAACTTACCATCTGTGTTACCACTGAAGGCTGTTTGCATGGTTAAACCTACGGTTTGCAGAGAAAGACCAAGGGAAGCCATTTTGTCACGATCTACCTGAACGTTGATCTCCGGGCTACCTTCTTCAACTGAGAGTTTGATCTCCGCAGAACCTTTGATCTTACGCAGCNNCACTTCCTGTGCACCTTTTGCATAACGCATGGCACTGTCAAGATCTGAACCCATCACCACCAGTTCAATAGGTGCGTTTTCTGCAATACCTAAAATACTGATTGGAACGGTTTTCACTTTAACACCCGGAAGGTTTTTGGCAAGTTCACGACTCACCTTGGTTGCGTAGATACTTGCATCATCTGCACGGTCTTTACGCTCTACCAATCGCACGTTGATTTCCGACTTGTACGCAGTTGCCTGTGTACCACCGAAGTCACCACTCGCTTGACCTACTGTTGTGATCAGCTGTGTAATCTCTGGTTTTTTGGTCAGGAAGGCTTCTGCCTGCTGGGTTGCAAGGTTGGTTTGTTCAATAGAAGCATCTTTCGGCATCTCTAATTGTACAAGGAACTCGCCTTTATCACTCTTCGGGAAAAACTCTGTACCGATATAGCCAGCCGGAATTAATCCACATGAAGCAACCAGCATCAGGAATACCAAACCAATGGTTTTACCTCTGTTTGCAAGTGACCATTTCAGGATACCAGTGATCCAATTGGTGAACTTGTGTAATTGCTTTTCAAACCAAAGGATGAATTTTCCAAAGGCATTTTTACCTTCAATACGCTCTAGTTTACCGAAACGTGAAGATAGTAGGGGAACAATGGTGAAAGATGCAACCAATGATAACATGGTCGCGATGATTACCACCACACAGAATTGTCTCAGGATGTTTGATACCAGACCAGTACTGATGGCGATCGGGAAGAACACCACCACAATTACCAGGGTAATGGATACTACGGTAAAGCCGATTTCGCTTGTTGCATCGTATGCGGCACGTACCTTGTTTTTACCCATCTCCATATGACGGTAGATGTTTTCCAATGCCACAATCGCATCATCGACAAGGATACCTACCACCAGGGAAAGTCCCAGGAGTGACATCAGGTTCAGTGTAAAGCCGAACATCTGGATACCAATGAAGGTTGCGATTAAGGATGCCGGAATGGAAACCATTACAATAAGGGCGTTCCTTAAACTGTGGAGGAAGAAAAGCATTACAAATGCTACCAGGATTACCGCAAGTATTAAATCGTGGATTACCGCATCTGCTGATTCCAAAGTGTAAATAGAGCTATCGTTTACAATGTTAATCTTTAGATCATTGGTCTTGTAATCAGCCATCAACTTCGCGATGGTCGCATGTACACCTTCACTCACTTCTACCGCATTCGCATCAGATTGTTTGATGATTTGAATCGCGATTGCACCACGGCGGTCGATACGTGCAAGTTTATCTACTTCTTTCTGTCTGTCCTGAACATCGGCAACATCAGACAGGCGGATTTGTGCACCATCTGGACTGGTTGCAACAACCAGGTTACGCAGTTCGTCGATGTTCTGGTATTTACCAGAAAGACGGATCAGAATGTCTTGTTCGTTGGTTTTAACACTACCAGTAGGGAAATCCAGGTTTGAAGTCAGGATCGCTTGTTGTACCTGTGGCACCGACAGGTTGTAACCCTGAAGTTTATCTGCCATAAGGCCCACCTGAATTTCACGTTCCTGACCACCGATCAGGTTCACCTGTGCCACACCGTTTACACGGGAAACGATTGGTGCGATACGGTTATCGATCAGGTCATAGAAAGTGGCATCGTCCATGTTTGCAGATGCAGACATGGTGATTACCGGAAGGTCATCCAGTGAGAATTTACTCAATGATGGTTGTTCCACATCATCCGGTAAATCTGCAAGAATGGAGTTTACCTTTCTTTGCGCATCATTAAGCGACAGATCGACATTTGCCTTATCGGTCAGGGTGATGGTTACTACGGATAAGCTCTCGTAAGAAACTGCGTTCAGTTTCTTAATGTTCTCCATGGAGGAGATGGCGTCTTCAATTTTCTTGGTGACACTATTCTCAACCTCACTTGGCGAAGCACCTGGGTAAATGGTGGAGATGGAAACCACATTGTTGCTGAACTTCGGCAAAAGCTCATAACTCAAAGAGAAGTAGNNGCTTAGCAGTCCCAGCAAGGATAATGCGGTGAAGACCACAATTACCAGTGAAGGTCGTTTAATTGATATTTCTGTTATTTTCATCAGAATCTTTTTTAATGTTTATGAAAGCTGGGCTTTCAAATTATTTTATCACAGTTACCGAGCTGCCATTAACCAGGTTGATCTGGCCACTGACGATTACGGTTTCACCTTCTTTTACGCCATCCAGGACTTCAACCTGATCGCCAATGATTCTGCCGGTTACCACCTTGCGTACCGCTGCTTTATTGCCATTCTCCAATACGAAGATCTGGTTGCTGCTCACACTGTTGATGAATGATCCACGTGGGATGGTGATGGTTGGTGCCTGGTTCGGGAACTTGAAGATTGCTGTGCCGTACATACCTGCTTTTAGCTTGTTGGACTGGCTGTTGGCAACCTCAATTTCAATCGGGAAGTTCAGGGTGTTATCCGCTTTTGCTGCGATGAACGTGATCTTTCCGGTAAAGCTGTCTGCCGGGAACACGTTGCTTTTAATTTGAACGGCGTCACCTACATTCAGGTTTGCAACCTGATTTTCATTTACATTCACTCTTAGTTTCAGCTTAGAGACATCTACCAATTCGAATAACTGTGTACCCTGTGCGGTTACAAAGGCACCGACTTCAATAAAACGCTTGTTTACAATACCGTTGATTGGCGCTTTGATGTTTGCATCGCTCACGCGGCGTGAAGCACTTTGTAATCTAAGTCTGGCATTTTTAACTGCAAGACGTGCCTGATCCAATTGCTGCTGGGTTACTCCACCAGTAGAAAAAGAGCTGCTGTATCTTGCTTCATCGCGGATCGCGTTCTGCAATGCTGCTTCTGCGGTTTCGCGATCAGTATTCAGTATCTCTGCATCGATGATGGCAAGTACCTGACCTTTTCTAACACGGTCACCTTCATCAACCATAATTCTGGTTACACGGCCCGCATTTTCAGATAAAAAGTTAATTTCTGTACCAGGAATAAAGGTACCGTTTGCACTAAAGTCTAAATCAACGGCTTTCTTTTCCACTGAAGCAACACGAACACTCACCGCACCACTACCTTCGGATACGATTGCAGTTTTGGCATCATTGTTTTTCTTGTTGTTATTTAAAACCAGCCATATGCCTACAAGCGTAGCGACAACAACTAAGGTTATAATAATTCCTCTTTTCATTTTAATAGTGATTTTATATTTCCGTTTGATTTGATGAGTTGTATTTCGGCAATCTTATAGTTAAGAAGTGCCTGTGTGTAGCTGTTTTGAGCCTCTGTAAGTGCATTTTCAGTATCCAGTAGGTCTGTTAATGCTGCTAGTCCGTTATTATAGTTGTTTTGCGTGCTCTGATAGATCTCTTCTGCAAGGGTCACGTTCTGACGTTGGGAGTTGATGGTATTGATGCTGTTGCGCAATGCGATTTTAGCATTCTCATAAGCCAGGTTCAAGGCGTTTGTTGTTTCTCTGCGGTCTTCTTCGGCCTTCAGGATTTCTACGTTTGCTTGTCTTACTCTGGATCTGGTGGCAAAACCATCAAAAATTGGAACCCTTAGGGTTAATCCGATAGCAGATGCATCATACCAGAATGCGGTGCTGTTGCTTTTACGTTTAAACAGGTCGAACTTATCACTCTGTCCGGTGGAAGAGTAGTTAGCCGTTAAAGCAAGTGTTGGGTAATACTCCGAGATGTAAGCTTTCTTCTGCAGCCCAAGTAATTCACGTTGTACGTCCAGCAACCTGATTTCGGTTCTGCCGCTGATGTCTACGGTATCTGCAAATACAGGTAAGGTCTTAACATCTGTAAGTTCAGTTGTAGGCAACTCAATGGCCGTTTCTACAGGCATGCCCATGTAAAACTTCAACTGGTTTTCCAGTTGTGTTACGGCATTGATCACCTGGTCGCGTTGATTTTCCAGGTTGGTTAAGTTTACTTTGATTCGATCGACATCAATCTTTTTTGCCAATCCATTTTCATATTGGTTTAGGATGATGCGCTCTACCACACGTACGTTTTTGATGTTGGTATCGATCACATTCCGTTGCTGGCGATTTACCAGTACCTGATAGTAGGTGTTGGCAACTTGCTCAATGATTTGTTCCTCTGTAAGGTTTTCGTTCAGCAGGTAATACTGTTCGCTGGTTTTTGCAGCTTTTAGGCCGGTAAATACCTGTTGGTTGAAAAGTTGCTGATTTAACTGGACACCACCATTGGCATTCCACTTACGACCAAGCTGGAAGCTCTGATCGCCGACAACCAATTGTCCGATGATGGGGTTGTAGGTAAGGCCGCCGTTACCGGTAATCTGCGGTAGGGCTTGTGCTCTAACTTCCTGGGTCTTGAATTTACCACCCTGGATCTCCAGTTTGGACCGGCGCACATTACTGCTGTTCTCTACGGCGTAGTTTACCGCATCACGCAGGGTGAGCCGTTGCTGTGCCGTTACATAATTTGATAAGAGCAGCCCGAGCAATAGGAGCGGGATGACTTTTATCTGTTTCAGTTTAATCTTCATCGTTTATTATTTCTGGTTATTGTTTTTTAAACCCTTAACAAATACTTGTGAAAGGGCAAGCTGTCTTTCCAGCATGTTCTTTAATTCTTTCTTTCCGGGCATCAGTTCTTTGTTGCCCTGCATGATACATAATGACGTAAGTCCGTCCTGACTGGTCATATACAGATCGGCTATTTTGTTGCTACCCTGCTCTTCTATTTCGCCGCGCTTTATAGCAGCCTCAAAGAGATCTGCATAGAAGCTGAGTACTTTAGAGCGCATTTTCTCTATAAAGTTTCGCAGCTCTGCAGAATTTAATGAGGAATCGGGCGCACCTCCACTCAGGTGAAGCATGTAGTATTTCTGAAAAAACCGGTGTTTTACCTCAATTAGCCTCGGTATAATTATTTCCAGCGAAAGATTGTCCTTCTTTTCTTTCATGACTACCTCAAAAAAGTCATTGAAGATCTTTTCTACTACTCCAAGAATAAGGCTTGTTTTATCAGGGAAATAATAATATAACGAAGGCTTTGATACAGATAAGTCCTCCGCAATTTCATTCATGGTTGTCTTATTAATACCAAAGTGAATGAATCGCTTGATTGCGCCCTCAATAATTTGTTCTCTCTTTTTATCAGTCTCTACCATTCTACCTTTAAACTTTCTGACTATTCGAATATTGTAGTCAAAAGTACGACCATAATTTTCCATATGCCAGGATGGCATTTCAGTTCGCCTTAATATTACGTTAGCATGACATTAAGAAGCTGATAGGCCTGACAGAAAGATCTTTGCGAGAAACTTTTCTTTGATGAAGATCTGCTTAAACTGCTCCTGACTGGGGCAGATGTTTTTGTGACGGCTCAGGATGTTGAAGTGGACACCACTTAGTGCCTCAACAAGTACCTCGGTGGTTAAATTGATGTTCTCAACCTGGAATTCTCCCTTTTCTACGCCACGACGGAGGAGTGAGGCAATGATTTTAAGTTCGAAAGCTCGCGCTCTGGAAAACTTTTCATAAAGATCCTCGGGCAAGTCTGGCCCCACGAGTTTGTTAAACTCCATGAGGTTATAGTATTTCTGGATGTACCCTTGTCTTTTTTGCAGAACCATGAGTACACCTTCGGTACATGTCGTGGTTTTTTCGATGGATTTAAGGATGTCTTTACTGATGGTGTGCATTAGATGCTCAATCACGCTGACATACAGACTAAGTTTATCCGGGAAGTAGTAGTAGAGCAGGGCTTTTGAAAAGGATATATCTTTGGCGATATCTGTCATTGTTGTTTTTGCAAGTCCATAATGTGCAAACCGCAACAAAGCAGCATTGATGATAAGGTTTCTTTTTTTATCCTGATTTTCCATTAAATATTCCTGTCCAAAAATGTTGAGCGTAAACTATGCAGTAAATTTATTATTTAGTAAATGATATTTTATACTGTTCTTTAGAATTACTTTTGCATGCAATTCAAAAAGCAATAAATGAGCCCTGCTATTCAAGAAAACGTATCATTAGTAAATTTTAATACATTTCGTATTGATGTATCTGCGAAATGGTTCGTGGAAATCAAATCGGAAGCTGATCTTATCGGTGTACTTCAATCTGAATTTATCAAAGATAAGCGTGTGCTTGTTTTAGGTGGCGGTAGCAACATGTTGTTCACTAAAGATTACGATGGGTTGGTGTTAAAGATCAGTATACCTTCAATAGAGGTATTGACACCAGCTATCGAAGCCCATGATGAAGTTATTGTGCGTGCAGGGGCAGGTGTGTCCTGGAAGTATCTGGTCGATTATTGTGTTGGCAATGGTTATGGTGGAATCGAAAATCTAAGTTTAATTCCAGGAACGGTAGGAGCCTCGCCGGTGCAAAATATTGGTGCATACGGGGTAGAGCTGAAGGATATTTTTGAGTCCTGTACCGCTATTGAGATTGCTACTGGCGCAAAGCGGACCTTCAGTTTCGCAGACTGCGGCTTTGGCTACCGTGAAAGCGTGTTTAAGTCGTCCTTGAAGGGCAAATACATCATTACCTCGGTGAGCTATCATTTAAGCAGGAACGCCAAGGTTAATATTCAGTATGGTGCGATAGCGCAGGAATTGCAACATCGTAGGATTGAACAGCCAACTATAGCAGACGTTGCAAAAGTTGTTTCAGAGATTCGAGTAAGTAAGCTGCCGGATCCCGCAACAATAGGTAATGCCGGAAGCTTTTTTAAAAATCCCATAATATCTACGGTTGAATTTGAGCCTTTGAAGGCGGCATTTCCGAACGTCGTGAGTTTCCAGGCAGGGC
>DDAD01000141.1 GCA_002333205.1 Pedobacter sp. UBA2067 | reverse complement strand
TCGTGTGACTTGTACAATAAGGTGAATTGCCAGGTTTAACGCGCGCTCAACATAGATATTAAGCTGGTTCAACATATATATAGTACTACCGCAAAAGATGCACTGAAAACCCATCAGCCTTGACAACCCAGTGCCCTTCAAACGGCTCTACAACGCGGTTTCTTCGGCTGGAGGCGAACAATAGGCGGTTAAGAGGCGAACAAGAGCCGGTCAAGAAACACTTCTTCTACCGCGACAAGTCATCGAAGTACCGTCTAAATACCAGGATATTCTTGAACCGTTGCTGCAACAGCTCCATATTAAAGCTTCCTAATTTTAATATCTTTATGCTTGCAGGTAATAGGCCTTTCAAATAAAAGCACCTGGAACCAGCCTGTAAAGCAAATCAAAAAGCATGTGGATTAGCGGTATACTGCCCGGCACCATTTTTATCTTACTTAGTAGCCTCGCTATCTATTTCTTTTATCGTGCTTACCAAACTCGAAAGTTACAGCAGCTGAAAGAGGAACTGGAGGCAGCGTGGGCCATGGAAGATCATCGCTTTCGCGATATGGAACGTATCGGCGCCTATATTAATCACATGAAGACGCCTGAGCACCTGGATGCCCGCAGCAGAAAGCGGATGACAGATTTAAACATGGATGCTATATTTTCAAAGTTGGATCGCTGCAGCACAAAAATTGGCCAGCAATACCTATATGCAATGCTTCAGCATCCAATTAAAGATCAGCAAGAACTTGAAATTCGAAATACCGGGATCAACTTTTTCGAGCAGCAGAAAGAAAGCAGGTTAGCTGCACAAATCGAATTACAGCGACTAAATAAGCAGCTTAGCTATTCCATCCCCAACATTATTTTCAACTGGAAGCTGGAGACCGGGCCTAACAAATGGCTTGTCTCCACACTGAGCCTGCTTCCAATTGTTATTATTGCACTATGTATATGGGTAAGTAAGGCATGTGTACTGTTACTAGCATTAAGTTTCTTCATCAACCTGCTTTTCCACTATCAGAATAAGTCGAGGGTAGAATTCTTTATCTCCCCTTTCTCTCAAATCCCGGCCTTAAGGACCTGCGCTTTGAGATTAGGCAAAGTCGACAAGCACTTTCGGCGAAAAGAAGTTCTCGCGGCATGTGATAAATTAACGGCCTTCGGGCGATATCAGTTTCTACTTCATTCGGAAAAGCCTGGTCAAAATGATTTTTCCGCATTCTTATGGCTGTTTCTGGAATACATCAAAATCACGTTTTTGGTGGAGATCAATTTACTGGACAGATGCCTGGAGATCTCCCGCAGCGCGAAAAATGAAATTCACACACTATATAAGTATATAGGTGAACTGGATAGTTATCAATCCATCGCCTCTTATCGTGCCGGACTGAACTATTATTGTACGCCGGAATTCGACAACAGCAAAGCACAGATCGCGATTAAAGATGCTTTTCACCCGCTTATCGAGCCTTGCGAAGCAAACAGCCTTGTTACCGGGACTAAAGGGATGCTAATCACTGGCTCAAACATGTCTGGTAAAACAACCTTTATCAGGACCATAGCAATTAACGCCATACTGGCGCAGACGATCTATACGGTATGCGCAAAGCAGTACCAGTCGTCCTTTCTAAATGTTTACACCTCGATCGGTATCCAGGACAACCTGCTGGAGGGTAAAAGTTATTATAAGAAAGAGTTGGATGCAATCCAATATTTTGTGCAACAGGCGGACACCACCAGTGGGTTTAATCTCTTTGTTATGGATGAACTCTTCAAAGGGACCAATACCATGGAGCGGATTGCCGGAGCAAAGGGAGTGCTCCAATACCTGATTAAAGGTAATAACCTGGTGATGGTTGCAACGCATGATCTGGAGCTGGCAGATCTGCTTAGTCCTGCGTACAGCCTGTACCACTTTGAGGAATCTGTGGAGGATGGCAGCTATGTATTCGATTATAAGTTAAAAAAAGGCGTATTAAAATCCCGGAACGCCATCAGGCTTCTGGAGGTTTCTGGCTTTCCGGCAGAAATTGTCGGTGCTGCCAATGCCTATTTAGACATGGAGCAAGCATCAGCGCAGACTCTAAAGAATTCCCATGCCTGAAGCAAGGAGCAAAAAAACTGGTAGTTTGTACTTCATATGAGCTTTGTTAAGCTAGTATTACCTAAGATAAGCGATGCATCTAAAATCAACGCATAATTTATATCTTCGAATTATAACCCATTAACGCGATCAACAACAATGAAGAAAATAGTTTACGGTGTTCTACTCCTCCTACTTAGCTCCTGCGGCAAAGATAATCCAAGAATTTGTTGCATGAACGTACAGGGAACGCTTAACATCGTGTACAAGAATGCACAAGGCCAGAACTTACTTGATGAATCCACGCCCGGGCATTATTCGACGGAAGACCTGAAACTGTTTCACATTATCGCTGGACAGAAAAAGGTGGTATACAACTATAACCTTGATGCACCAAAGGGCATGTCGGTAATTAAGGAAGGTATTGCTCGTTTACATGTCGGCTTCAATTTGAATGACGAAGGCGACATCATTCATAAAGATAAAAAGGTTACCAGGGGTGAGTCTACCTCGATTATACAGCTAAATGAATCAGTAATCGATACTGTAAAAATCCAATGGGAAAGTAAACCAGGCTCCTTGATGATCACGAAGGCATGGCACAAAGACAAACTTGTTTTTGATCCTTCCAACAAAATAAATGGGCTGGATAACTATCTTGAAGGCTTTGTGATTCAAAAATAGCAGGCTGAAATAGATTGGGTTCTAATACAGGGCTGAATAAACATTAACGCGCAGCCTGACCTTTTTAACAAAGTAAACCTGAACGTTAGAACAAACTGCAGCGTAATACCAAGCACTACTTTTGTGATCAACTTAAAAGTTAAGACATGAAAAGAGTTTGGTTTATAACAGGCAGTTCCAGCGGATTGGGACGCAATCTGACGGAAGCAGTATTACAACAAGGCGATTTTGTAGTTGCTACAGCACGAAACCCCGGCAACAATCAGGACCTGATAAAGAAATATGGCGATCACATGCTTTCCTTAGCATTGGATGTCACCAATCAACAGCAAATTAAACAAGCTGTCAAAGAAACAATAGAGCGGCTCGGGCGTATTGATGTACTGGTTAACAATGCAGGATTTGGAATTACCGGTGCGGCAGAGGCTTTTACACCAGAGCAGGTGCACAGCCAGTATGAGGCAAATTTGCTCGGCCCGGTCGAGCTCTGTAGAGCAGTTTTGCCGTACATGAGAGCACAACGTTCTGGCAGGATCTTTAACATCAGCTCCATTGGTGGTCGCATCACCAGTATCGGCTTGTCCATTTACCAGAGTGCAAAATTTGGGTTTTCTGGTTTTTGTGGGGCCTTAGCGAAGGAAGTTGCACCATTGGGCATTAAAGTGACAGCAATTGAACCTGGGGGTATCCAAACAAACTGGGCTGGTAGTTCCATGCGCTTTGCAACACCGGTTGAAGGT
Source organism: Pedobacter sp. UBA2067 (assembly GCA_002333205.1). GTDB lineage: Bacteria > Bacteroidota > Bacteroidia > Sphingobacteriales > Sphingobacteriaceae > Pedobacter. The sequence goes on along the minus strand of DDAD01000141.1, from coordinate 40,361 downwards.
TATGAATTTACAGTTGACACTAGAGTGAATGCCTTTAAGAGCGGCAGTTTTGTACCAAAAAGTGATCCCGTTAAAGTTGCACAGGTTATTATCGACATGGCAGCCCAGCCGGAGCCGCCTATGCATTTAGTCTTAGGCAGCGATGCGGTAGCAGTATTAGCACATGAAAATGCAGGACGCGAAGCGGAATATAAACAATGGTTATCTGTAACTTTATCGACCGACGCCGACAATTAAACGTCTATGAGTAGCACCCACTACCACCAACAATTGAATCCCATAACGTATTCCTGTTATAGCAGGCGAGTTCGGGAGGGAGAACAATTTATTTCGAATCATGTGTTCAGCTTTCAGATTAGCGGAACATTGGCGATGACGGATGGGGCTACTTCATACATTTTCCAGGAAGATAGCTTCCGATTAACCAGAAGAAACAGCCTGCTTAAATTCACGAAGCAGCCTGGTGCAGCTGGCGAGTACAAAAACCTTTCAGTCTTTATGGACCAGCAAACGCTGAAAGAACTGAGCCAGGCGTACAAGTATGAGGCAGCAAAGCATATACAGGCCCCGGCAGTGATAACGGTACCAACACATGAACTACTGAGGAGCTATGTGCGCGCTCTTGAACCATATGACGAATTAATTAGCACAGAAAATGTGTTGCTCCAGAACATAAAAGTAAAAGAACTGGTTTTCTTATTACTAACGTTAAGTCCGGAGCTGAAGGATGTGCTGTTCGATTTTTCTGAACCAGGCAAGTTGGACCTCGAAGCATTTATGAACAAGAACCATCGCTTTAATGTATCCCTGGAACGTTTTGCATACCTAACCGGAAGAAGCCTTTCAACTTTTAAGCGAGACTTTGAAAAGATATTTTCCACAAGGCCGGGAAAGTGGTTGCAGGAAAGACGGCTGCAGGAGGCATATTTTTTAATCAAAGAAAAAGGTGTTGCTCCGAAAGAGGTTTATATTGATGTCGGTTTTGAAGACCTCTCCCATTTCTCTTTTGCATTTAAAAAGATGTATGGTGTTGCACCGAGTAAAATGATATAATTCCATTTAATGAACGTATATGAAACACTATGATGCCATAGTGATCGGCTCAGGACAGGCCGGATCACCATTATGTAAGCAACTTGCTGCAGCTGGGAAAAAAACCGCGTTGATTGAGAAGCGTTTTGTTGGAGGTACCTGCGTGAACGATGGCTGTACCCCTACCAAAGCGATGATTGCCTCCGCTAAGGCCGCTTACCAGGTTGCACATTCCGATCACCTGGGCATACATATCGATGGTTATCATGTCAACATGAAGCAAATCAAGCAGCGAAAGGATGAGCTTGTACGAAGCTGGCGTGATGGTAGTCGTAAAGGCATGGAACAAACCGAAAATCTCGACCTCCTGTTCGGAGAAGCCAGCTTTACAGGAGCGAAAACGATCAAAGTGAAGCTAAACGATGGAACAACGTTAGATCTAAGTGCTGATCTGATTTTTATAGATACAGGTACCACACCTGTTATCCCAGATATTAAAGGATTAAACGATGTGGGCTATTTTACTTCTACGACGTTATTGGACATAGCAGAAGTACCTGATCATTTGCTTGTAATAGGCGGTAATTACGTTGCATTGGAATTTGCACAGATGTTTCAGCGATTTGGCAGTAAGATTACGGTTCTGGAACGTGGCCCCAAAATTATGGCACATGAAGACGATGATATTACAGAAGAGCTCACTAAAATATTGTTGGAAGAAGGGTTAAATCTACTTACCAATGCGCAGGCGGTACAATTCGAGCCTGAGCAGGGGTGCATAAAAGCGATAATACAAGAAAATGATTCGCGAAAGGAAATTTCCTGCTCTCATATTCTGGTAGCTACCGGGCGGAAGCCTTCAACTGATAGCCTCGCTCCGGAAACATCCGGCATTCAGCTGGATGAAAAAGGGTTTATTGTAGTTAATGAAAAGCTGGAAACCAATGTGAAGGGCGTTTATGCCTTGGGTGAAGTAAACGGTGGACCAGCCTTTACTCATATTGCTTATAATGACTACACGATTGTATATCGAAATCTTTTTGAAGGCGCTGATCTCAGTACTAAAGGAAGACCTTTACCTTATTGTATGTTCACAGATCCCCAACTTGGAAGGATCGGCCTGTCAGAACAACAAGCCATTGAGCAGGGCTATAACGTCAAAATCGCAAAATTGCCAATGAAACAGGTGGCGCGCGCACAGGAAACCGGCGACACCCGCGGCCTTATGAAAGCAGTAGTAGATGCAGATACCAGGCAAATACTAGGTGCAGCCATTTTAGGTGAGGAGGGCGGTGAGATCATGGCGGTGTTGCAGATGGCCATGATGGGAGGTATTACTTACGATGTGCTTGAATACTGTGTTTTTGCGCACCCTACTTATGCTGAATCCATCAATAACTTGTTCATGACGCTGGACAAGTGATGATTAGCGGAGAAGGCGACCTGCTGCCTCTCCTAATTATTGCGCTCGCTTGCGTTCCTCTTCACTAGCTGTACTTCGGTTACGAGAAGCCGCTACGGTTTTCCCGAGCTTATAGGAAAGGCTAAGTGCCACATACCGGCTCTCATTATGGTGGAAAAAAGCGCTGCGCTGATCCAGGTAATTTATGCTGATGTTGTTGGTGTAAGTATTTAAAATGTCAGTTGCCATACCTTATCATACAAGGAAACTGCTTTACTAAAATTGCTCATACAGCATCGGAACACAGTCCTTCCGCGACAGGTTCCGCTAATGGAAATCTGGGGTGATGATAGCTTTTATAATGCCCGCAGTATGGACGTATTTATGTCGCATTTACGAAAGATGCTTAAAGATGAACCAAGCGTACAACTAATGAGTATAAGAGGCGCAGGATACAAGTTGATCTATTAACGCGGAAATTGGTATAAAACAAAAAATCCTTCAGGTCGTGTGATCTGAAGGATTTAGTATTCCATTTAGCGGACCGGACGGGACTCGAACCCGCGACCTCCGCCGTGACAGGGCGGCATTCTAACCAGCTGAACTACCGGTCCGTTTCCCATTGGGAGTGCAAATATAAATAAATACCGCTTTATTCAAAGAGATTTGCAAAAAAAGCGATAAAACAAAAAAGCCACTCGTTGGAGTGGCTTTCTGCGGACCGGACGGGACTCGAACCCGCGACCTCCGCCGTGACAGGGCGGCATTCTAACCAGCTGAACTACCGGTCCGTTTGTCCCTTTCGGGAATGCAAATATAGATCAAACATCTGAGTTTGCAACATTTATTTGATAAAAATCAGAAGCCCCTTGTAAGTACTTCATGATCAGCGCTAAAAATTTAAATTACTGCGCCTTCTTTCATCTTCTCAGCGTTTTCAGCGAACTGAAGCGCATCAATTAACTCTTGAACACCACCATCCATAACCGCATTCAGGTTATAAAGTGTCAATCCGATGCGGTGATCGGTAACCCTACCCTGTGGATAGTTATAAGTTCTGATTTTTGCAGAGCGGTCACCAGTTGATACCATCGTTTTTCTTCTGGCAGCGATATCGCCATTCTTTTTCTGCAGTTCAATGTCATATAGCTTACTTCTAAGCATCTCCATAGCAATCTCACGGTTACCCAATTGAGAACGCTCCTGCTGACAAACGACTACGATTCCGGATGGCTTGTGTGTAAGCTGTACTTTGGTCTCTACCTTATTCACGTTCTGTCCACCGGCACCACCTGAACGGGAGGTCTGTAGCTCGATATCTGCGGGGTTCAAATAGAAGTCGATCTCTTCAGCTTCCGGCAGCACTGCCACAGAAGCGGCTGAGGTATGCACCCTACCCTGTGTTTCGGTTTCAGGAACACGTTGCACACGGTGTACACCAGATTCGTATTTCAATTGACCATATACATCTTCGCCAGACACTTTCAGAATAACCTCTTTGTAACCACCAGCAGTACCTTCGGTAACATCAACCACTTCCACTTTCCAGCGCTTCTGCTCAAAGTAACGGGTGTACATACGGTATAAGTCGCCCGCGAATAGCGCCGCTTCATCACCACCGGTACCACCACGGATCTCGAACACGGCATTTTTAGAATCTTCAGGGTCTTTAGGGATCAGCATCAAACGTACTTTCTCTTCCAACTCTTCTTGTTGTTTCAAAAGCAGGTCCAATTCTTCTTTAGCCATCTCCCGTAATTCAGCATCCTTTTCGTTGCTCAGGATCTCTTTGTTGGCTTCGATATTACTCATTACATTCTTGTAAACTTTGTACTCGTCTACAATCTTGGTAAGGTCTTTATATTCTTTATTGAGTTGTGCAAAGCGCTTCATATCCTGCATGGTATCAGGATTGCTTAACTGCTCTTCTACATCTTCCCAGCGCAGCTTGATAGCTTCTAATTTTTCTAACATATGTTTTTAGAAATTAAATTACCTGACCTTCAATAGGATATTCCGGGTCAGGTATTAGGTTTGGAATGCAAAAATAAGGTTTTTCGCTTAATATTCCTTTTCAAAATATTTCAGAGCGAGCTCGTTGCCATCGAAAACGGCATAAGAGCTGTAGTTGATCCACTCTCCGGTATTCACATAGCGACTGTTGCTTCCCACCTTAAGATCAAGCGGAAGATGACGGTGTCCAAAGATGAAGTAATCGTAATGTTTCTTTTGTAGCTGCTCTGATGCATGGGTAAAAAGCCATTCATCCTCCGGAACGGTAAAGGCATGCGCTTTCTTTGTGCGGCTGCTGTCTGACCAGGCATTTGCAATACCAATTCCAATTCTTGGGGGTACCAATGAAAACAACCACTGACAAGCTGGGTTGCGAAACACTTTTCTTAGGAATTTATATTTATGATCCCCGGGACCGAGGCCATCGCCATGATGCAGGTAGAACTTTTTCCCATTTCGCTCCATCTCAAACTCATCGCTGATGATCTGCATACCGAGTTCAGTACTGAAATAGTCATGAACCCACATATCATGGTTACCTTTAAAGAAGTAGATTTTGATCCCTGTATCGCTCATCGTTGCAAGTTTTCCTTGTAAGCGGGCATATCCCTTGGGGATAACCATTTTATATTCAAACCAAAAGTCGAATACGTCGCCCATCAGGAATAATTCCGAACATGTTGGCTCTATGAAGTTTAACCAGCGTATAATGCGGTCTTCACGCATCCTGCTTTGTTGGTGATTGGGTGATCCGAGGTGGAAATCGGAAGCGAAATATATTTTCTTTGTCATCAATTGCTACAAATATAGTCAGATTTGAAGCATTTGTTGACAGTTAAGAATCATTACAAACAAAATTCGTAAATTCGCAGCAAATTTAAATACATGATTTCTACAGATATAGCCATCGTTGGCGCCGGACCGGTTGGTCTATTCGCAATATTTGAAGCAGGTTTACTAAAAATGCGTTGTCACCTGATAGATTATTTACCTCAGGTAGGCGGACAACTTTCAGAGATATATCCAAAAAAACCTATATACGACATCCCTGGATATCCGACAGTACTTGCACAAGAACTGATTGATAACCTGATGGAACAGGCTAAGCCTTTTCACCCGGGCTTTACGCTGGGCGAACGTATTGAAGGTTTAGAGAAACGTGGCGAGCAGGACTTTGTGCTGACCACAAACATGGGAACCGTTATTGAAGCTAAGGTTGTTGTTATTGCTGGTGGTCTTGGCTGTTTTGAGCCGCGTAAGCCTGCTGTAGCTGGACTGGAGCAGTTTGAAAACGGTAAAGGGGTGAACTACATGATCCTTGATCCTGAAAAATACCGTGATCAGAAAATGGTTATTGCAGGTGGTGGTGACTCCGCATTGGACTGGACCATCTATCTAGCAGATGTTGTAGATCAGCTTACGCTGGTTCACAGAAGTGAGAGCTTCAGAGGCGCACCGGATTCCGTAAACAAGGTAATGGCACTTGCAGACAGCGGCAAAATTAACCTGATCCTGAACAGTAACCTGAATGCGGTATCTGGTACAGGTAAACTGGAGAACGTGGAAATTATTCACAACCGTTCTATGGAAGTGACCAACGTTGAAGCGGATCATCTAATTCCTTTATTCGGATTGAGCCCTAAGTTGGGTCCAATTGAGCAATGGGGTTTAAACATTAGCAAAAGCGCTATTGAGGTGAATACTGATGATTACTCGACCAACATTCCCGGCATATATGCTATTGGTTACATCAACACCTACAAGAATAAACTAAAACTAATTTTGTGTGGTTTCCACGAGGCTGCTTTAATGAGCCATAGTGCATACCAATACATGAACCCAGGCATTAAATATACCATGAAATACACTACTGTTAACGGTGTATCAGAATTCTAATATGGAAGAAAACAACATCACTGTAAGCGTTCAGAATCCGGATGGATCAATAACCCCACTGGAGGCACCTGTTGATATGGGCCTAAGTTTAATGGAGTTCTTAAAAGCTTCTGAGTACGATATCCTGGCCACCTGTGGTGGGATGGCATTATGCGCAACCTGCTGTGTGGATGTACTTGAAGGTGAAGAAAAGTTGAACGAGATGTCGGATGATGAGTACGCCATGTTGGATACCCTCCCTGATCTGTTGCCAAACTCGAGACTTGCTTGCCAGCTGAAGCTCAATCCTGCTATGGATGGCTTAGTTGTGAAGCTGCACGGAACATAGGCTTATAGCCTGTTTCCGTCAGGATCAGCAAGGGCTTTCTGAATGGTAAACTCCACATAACGGCGATCCCGTTTAACGAGCTCCATCAATTGTTCTACCAGCTGATCTTCCTGACCCGGCTTAAAAGGCAAATCTTTCTGTGCTAAATCTCTGTATTTCCTCAGAAACTTTAGTTTAACCTTTTCAGCGGTATCAGGAGTAAGTGTAAAGCTTGCCATATCAGTATGTTTTTATCAAAAATATAAAAATATATAAAATAAAGAAGCCCACACCATAATGGTGTGGGCTTTACTTTTTTGGACCTTTATGGTCTGTTCGACGTATTGTCCAGGAATGGTCTGTTGGTTGCTGTTGCACCAGTAACCGTCATGTCACCTCTTGAGCTGATGGTATAAGCTCTGCCGGCAATGAATGATACCTGAGAGGTTCCTGTTCTGCTGATCACGTTCGCAGGATCTCCAGGGTACCTGGCATAAATCTCATAGATGCCATTTGGCACCTCCGTAAAGGTTGAAGCAACCTTGTAGCCAATGTTAGTCGCGATAACGATCTCTGCAGCTGTTGTGGTGTTTTTAGCTACAAGATCGAATCCTGATGTTGCATTCGCAATGGTATTAACAAAACGTACATGCGCATTGGTAGCACTTGCTGCAGGAATGTTGTCTTCAACAACAAAACCGTCTACCGTTTTTGCAGTTGCATCGAATGGCCCACTGGTGTATAGCGAATACAGTTTGCCATTTTCGAGGTTACCCGGAATTGTTGCTACCACAACATTTGGATCTGCAGTAGCGCTAGAAGGGATAATCCCTTTAAAGGTATAATTCCCACCAGCTAACAATGCATAGTTCGTAGCCGGGAACACACTTCCGTAGTTAACACCTGAAGTCGCTTCGGCACCGCTTCCGCTAAGTGTAGCAGAAACCTTTTGATCATTGGCGTAGAAGTTCATGGATGGGGCATTTACACCGAAGTTGAAAAACTTAACTTGAGCGCCACCATCTATTTTAATTGTCTCCACTTCCTTTACACCATCCTTCTTACAAGAAACGAAAACGGTAGTTAGGAGTAATATTGCTGTGATGATATTTATTTTCTTCATGATACTTTATTAAGGTTGAGTGATCCACATTTCTTTGGTATGGTAATCCAGTTCCAGACCTCCAATTTTTTGAAGGCTCTCCCGGTTCCATACGTACTCAGAGTTATAACGTGGTCTGATGCGGTAAACAGGTTTATTTGCATTGTCCTGGTAAAGGTTCACCGGAATTACAAATCCACCGAACACTTGCTCACCTGTAGCAGGATCAGCATCTGTATAGTGGTATCTTCTTAAATCCATCCACTGCTCCAATGCACCCCATCCCCACTGAGCAATATATTTCTGCTCCATGATGTGTGATAAGGTCAGGTCTGCAGCTGTAGGTACAATTGCAGGATTGGCAAGGAATGCATTTTTTTCTTCAGCATTGATCTGTGTGGGCGTTTGGTTGGCCTCACGATTTCTAGCATTAACGAAGTCGATATGCGAGGAAATTCCATTTCTATAGGCGGTTAGTGCCGTTTCCTTGTCACCTTTCTTGTATGCCGCTTCAGCTTTGATAAACTGTAGCTGGGAGTAGGTCATTGCAGGTACCCTGCTTTTATCGTCAAACAAATAACGCACTGGTGTACCAATGGTCACTGTACCATTATAGCCATAAATATTGTTTGGAACCTGGCTAGGCGATAATGCACCACTACCTGCGGAGGGCTCTAAGCCCCGGTATACGCCGTCTGGTGCCGGTGAGAGCATTCTGCTCATACGCGGATCGACAACGCCAGAGAACTCCGTTCCATTCATCAGATTTACAATGAAGGTTGTCTGTCTGTGAGAATTAAAATTTCCTCTAGTTGGGCCTAAGAAGTTCCTGTCGTCATTAGACACCCCTGTATATCCAAGTAATGCATCATCATCGTTACTAGCGAAAGACTTGTCTACTGCTGCGATAACTTCATCTGGGTTATACGCTGCTTTATTGCTGTAATGATTTAAGTTCATTGCCAGCAATCCGTAGGCAAACTTTAACCATTTAGTACGGTCACCCTTATAAATAATGTCAGTTTTTCCTAAAAATGCAGGATCTACTGCACCGTCGGTTCTTTGCAAATTGGCAATGGCAAGATCCAGAAGTCTTCGAACTTCATCGTAGGTATACTCCTGTGTATCGTAGTTGAAAACGTTTTTTGTTGGATCAATAGCTTCCTTTACAATGATTTCGCCATGGATATCTGTTAAGGCCTGCCAGCCCCATGCTTTAAGCACATAGCCAACACCAAGCAGATCCCAGCGTTGTTCAGCTTCAGCTTTGGTCATCATATCAACAAGGTTCTGTCCGAAAGACCAGTACACGTCACGGAACAGCTCTGCACCATTGTCTGAACTCGGGTCATAACCCATTCTGTCCCAAGTGGTGTTCGCAGTGGTCAAGGCCATATTCTGGGTATACCGATTGATGAAACGAGCATCATATTGTGTGCCGGTCACCATCCAATGAAGCATTGGAGATAAGTATAAATTTGGTGTAACGGTCTGCGGCGCATTCGGATTGGTATTGACATCCAAATACTTTTTACATCCACTGCCAGCAAGCATAACTGCAGCAGTGAGCATAGTGATATATAATTTTTTCATGATGATTTACAATTTGGGTTACATGCCAATCTTTACTCCGAAGTTGATTCCAATTGGCATTGGGAAGTTACCATAATCTATTCCGGCCGAACCTGAACCACCAACAGCTGCTGTGTTTCCGTTTACTACCGGATCAAGACCTGTATAATTGGTAATCAGGAACAAATCTGTTCCGGTAACAAATACACTTGCAGTTTTAAAGAACTTTTGTCTCTGTAGAACTTTAGATGGCAAACGGTAAGACAAAGTTACGTCCTTAAGTCTGATCCAGTTAATGTCCTTTTCGATAAACTGCTCTTCGCTGGTTGCCGTGTAAAAGTTGTTTTGCAGATAAGGATTTACCACGATGGTGTTCTGTGTAGGGTTAGCAGTATTCTCTCTACCGTCTTGCAGTACACCTTTAACAACTCGTGGTACGGTACGGTCAAGTGTTCTGGTGCTCAAACCTTGAGTAGTTAAGTAGTGCTCTGTTGCATTAAGTACATCTCCACCTTTGCGGGTATCGATCAGGAATGACAAAGAGAAGTCTTTGAAGGTAAAACTGTTTGTAATACCTAAGCTGAAATCTGGCTGTCTATCGTATCCACCGCTGATGAAAGTAGTTGATCTTACTGGCATACCTGATGAAGGGTTGATCAGGATATCGCCGTTATTGTTACGAAGGTAGAAATAACCTGTTAGTGCTCTTGTCGACTCACCTGGTGTATTTCCATTTCTCACATTTCCATATAACCAGGTGTCAGACACATACGATTCAGGTAATCCGTTTGGTAATTCCAATACCGTACCCTTTGCATGTTCAAAGTTGGCTAAGATGTCCCAGCTAAATCCTGGACGTTCGATAGGTCTTGCTCTAACACTTACTTCCACACCTTCGTTGCGGGTAACACCGCCATTTAGGTTCAAAAGAATAAAACCGGTTGCATAACTTCCACGGATGTCATTTACAATCTGATCTTTTGTTTGTTTACGATACACGGCTACATCAATGCCTAAACGGTCGTTAAGGAATGCGAGTTCTGTACCAAACTCATAGGATCTTGCAAACTCTGGTTTAAGCCCTGGATTTGGTCCGGTAAAACCGTAACCATAACCACCGCCTACGGTAAGTTTATTCTCTAGTGCTGGCTGATAAGCATAAGGTTTTGCGTCTTTACCCACTTGTGCATATGCTGCTCTTAACTTACCTGAAGTCAGGAACTTTTTCAAGCCGCTAAATGCGGGCACATCAGTGAAGATGAAACTTCCTGAAACAGATGGATAGAAGAAGGAATAAGATTCAACCGGGATGGTAGAGGTTAAGTCGTTACGACCAGTAGCTGTTAGATATAAGAAGTCTTTGTATCCAAAGGTGGCTCTACCAAAGAAACTCACCAAACGACGTTGTGTAATGGTAGTACTGTTTAATCTGGTTGCAGTGTTGTTTAACGAGATAAAGTTTGGATCTAAAAAGTTCTCACCTGAACCTGCGTCAATGTTAGACTTTGCATCTTGGATTGCATTACCTAAAGTAGCATCAAATGTCCAGTTTTCACCTAACTTTTGTTTGGTGAAGTTGATCAGGTTCTGCATGTTTAAATTGCGGGTTACATCATTTGCAACATCCAGCAATCCGCCTCTTGAGTAACCTGAAGCACTTTCCGGGTGACGTAAAATCATGTTCTGACTGGTATAAGCATCGATACCAATGTTTGATTTAATGTTAACCCAGGAGAATGGTGTAATGGTTAGACCGAAGTTCGTCACTACACGATTAACTTTCGAATTGATCTTGTTTTTGTTGACGTTAAAGTAAGGGTTATCAATTTCACTTTGTACTCCTTCCGCCGAGCCTGGAAGCGTAATTCTTCTTCTTAGTCCAGCTGGGGTTAGGTAGTTACTTGCTTGATCAGTTTGAGGCCATACGAGTAGTCCGATTAAGGGGCCACCACTTCCTTTAAATGCCTGGTCGTTATTGGAGTAACTGTACTGCATGGAAAGGTCTGTCTTCAACCATTCATTTACAGTCCCTTGTGAGGCACCTGTAATATTGAAACGCTCGTAGGTGGTACCTGGCACCACACCTTGCTGATCAACATATGAGGTAGAAATCCTATAGTTTACCTTATCAGAACCACCATCGAATGAAAGGTTATGCTTCTGGGTAAATCCTTGTTGGAAGAAGTCGGACACGTTATCGAACAACTTTGTACCAGCAGGGAACTCCGGACCGAAAGATGGGTAAGAGCCAGCAGAACTGGTGATCACGTTATTTTGACCGGCACTACCAATATCAAACTTGTGCTGGATCTCTGGTTTGGACCTAACGGTTTCTACACGGAAGCTGTTGCTGTAGTTCACAGACCCTGTTCCGGCTTTACCTCTTTTGGTGGTGATCACAATAGCACCATTGGCAGCATCGATACCGTATAAGGCTGCAGCCTCAGGACCTTTCAACACCGTTAAAGATTCGATATCTTCAGGATTAATGTCGGCTGCACGGTTTGTAAAATCCACACCTCTATTGTTGAAAGCGGTGGTTGAACTTTTTTCGGAGGTAAACGCCGTAGTGCTTAATGTTTTGTTGTCAATTGGCAAACCATCCACTACGAAGAGTGGCTGATTGCTACCGCTAATGGAACTTACACCCCTGATGGTGATGGAAGAAGATGCTCCGGGAACACCTGAAGAGTTATTTACCTCTACCCCAGCCACACGGCCTTGAAGGGCATTGATAAAGTTCTCACGTTGGGTATTTGCAATTTCGGCACCCTTAACAGCTTGTTGTGCTGTACCAAGTGATCTTTTAGGTACGGCCTGACCTAAAGCCGTAATCACGACTTCATCCAGTCCCTTTGCGTCATCGGCAAGCACCACATTGATGGTATTGCCGGTAACAGTTTTCTCCTGTGGCGTCATGCCGATATAAGAGAAGGAAAGAACAGCGCCATTGGCAGCACTGATGGTGTACACACCGGTTGTATTGGTCTGGGTACCAGTTTGGCTCCCTTTAACCTTAACCGATACACCAGGTATAGGCTGACCGTCAGAAGAGGTCACCTTACCGGTAACATTAATCTGCTGCGCAACCGCTTGTGTTGCGAACAAAATAATGCCCCATAAAAACATGAGTAGCTTTTTTTTCATGAATTAGTTTGTTTGTGAATAATGAGTTAACCTAGAACGTCAGAACTGAAACACGCAATAACACGCATTAACCCGTTTGTCAGGTAAATATCATGATAATTTTCAATTAAAAAATAGGCAAGCGGTGTTTCTGGAACATTTAATTCTGAAAAGCACGCAAAATCCCGCATAAACACGCAGATTGTGTTTTTAATTTTTATTTCTAAATTGGCATAAACCAAACAACCATATGTTAAAACGGGAGCGGCATGAGCTGATCATGCGCCAGATCAATCTTCATAACAGGGTCCTGACCACAGATCTGGTGGACCTACTTCAAGTGTCGGAAGACACCATCAGGCGTGACTTACAAGAGCTTTGCGAGCATCAAAAGCTCCTAAAGGTACATGGGGGTGCGCTGTCCCGTTCTTACCAATCAGCCTATGATGACAATGCGATTTATGCACGCGATGCAAAGATTGCAATTGCCAAAAAAACCATCAGCCTGATCAAAGATGGTATGGTTATCCTCACTGGGGGTGGTACTACCATAATTGAATTGGTAAAGCAGCTTCCAACAAACCTGAAGGCGACCTTTTTTACCATCAGTCCCTTTGTGGCTATAGAATTAGCCAAATACGACGGAATCGAAGTCATTTTAATTGGCGGCATATTTTCCAAAAACTCCAAAGTGACCTATGGTGGTCATGTGATCAGTCAGCTTGCGGGCATTAATGCGGACTTATGTTTAATTGGAACCAGCGCCATTCACCCTGAAAATGGGCTTACAGACACCGATTGGGAGATCAATCAGCTGAAGAAAGCGATGTTTCAATGTGCCCGGCAAGTAGCAATTCTATGTATTTCTGAAAAACTGAACATTAGCCTCCGGCTGAAAGTGGCAGGTCTGGAAAGCATTCATCACCTTATTACCGAACTACAACCAAGTGAAAAACTCCTGGATGCCTATCGTTCCAGAGGCCTGAATATATATTAGTCACTTTCTCATGACTTCACGATTGTCATTAAAATTCAATTAAAGCGATCAGAGTAGCTATATTTACTGCTCCGAACCAATTTTTTTAAAAAACCTAACAATGGCTAGATTAAATCTATTAGAAGAAACGCGCTTTGAAAAATTGCCAGTAACTGTATTTGAGAATCAAAAACAGGCATCGATTGAAGTGGCGCAAAGAATTGCAAACCTGATCCGCAGAAAGCAAAATGAAAATGCAACAGCGGTTTTGGGGTTAGCAACCGGGGCAACGCCAGTCGGCGTATACGCAGAGTTGGTGCGTATGCACAAAGAAGAAGGCTTGAGCTTTAAGAATGTCATCACCTTTAACCTTGATGAATATTACCCGATGCAGCCTGATGCTGATCAAAGTTATGTTTCTTTCATGAACAAACAGCTTTTTGATCACGTTGACATTGATAGAAATAATATTAATATTCCTGACGGTACGCTTAAGCTGGAAGACATTCCTGCTTTCTGTCTGGATTACGAGAAGAAAATTACCGATGCAGGTGGACTGGATATTCAGATCCTTGGTATCGGTAGAACAGGTCACATCGGTTTCAACGAGCCCGGTTCGGCGCCAAACTCTGGAACACGATTGGTAACCCTGGATGACCTAACCAGAAAAGATGCTGCACGCGATTTCGGCGGAAAGTCTTTTGTACCAACCAAAGCCATTACGATGGGTATCGGTACAATATTCCATGCAAGGGAAATCATCCTTATGGCCTGGAATGGTAAAAAAGCACCAATCATTAAAAAAGCTGTAGAAGGTGAAATGTCTGGGGAAGTACCAGCAACCTACCTGCAGTTATCGGATAATGTGGAGTTTATTGTTGACGTAGAAGCAGCAAGCTTGTTAACCCGCTTTGATACACCGTGGTTAGTTAAAGACTGCATTTGGGATGAAACCCTTACCCGCAAGGCGGTGATCTGGTTAGCGAATACGCTTAAGAAGCCTATTTTAAAGCTAACTGAAGACGACTACAACAATCACGGTATGGCGCAATTGGCTCTTGAAAAAGGACCGGTATACAACATCAACATTCATATTTTTAACAAACTACAGCATACCATTACCGGCTGGCCGGGCGGAAAGCCGAACGCAGATGATTCACAGCGTCCGGAGCGTGCCGAACCTGCAAAGAAGCGTGTGTTGATTTTCTCTCCACACCCTGATGATGATGTAATATCTATGGGCGGTACATTCATACGCCTGGTTGATCAACAGCATGATGTGCACGTAGCTTACCAGACTTCTGGTAATACCGCTGTTTGGGATGATGATGCTTTAAGATTCGTAGAATTCAGCATTGACTTCGCTAAGAAAATGGGACTTGATGCCACACCTTCTGAAAAGCTTTACGAAGATATGCGTAGCTTCCTGGAGGTAAAAAGGCCAAATCAAGTGGACACCAAAGAGATCCAGGCGGTTAAAGGTTTAATCCGTAAAGGTGAAGCCATTGCCGGTGCAAGATACTGTGGGCTTGAAGACGACCATATTCACTTTATGGCTCTTCCATTCTATGAAAGTGGCAAAAGCCAGAAAAACCCAGTGACCACGGAGGACGTGCGCCGCACCATCGAGCTTTTACAACAAGTTAAACCGCAACAGGTTTTTGCTGCCGGCGACTTTGAAGATCCACATGGTACCCACATTGTGTGTTTCAACATCATTCTGGATGCTTTAACCGAATTACGTAAAACGGAAGCCTGGGCTCAGGACTGCTGGTTGTGGATGTACAGAGGTGCATGGCACGAATTTGAAACCCACGAAATTGAAATGGCGGTTCCACTTAGTCCACAGGAGGTTGAACGTAAGAAGTACGCCATCTTCAAACACCAGTCACAAAAAGATCGTGCTGTTTTCCCTGGCGATGATGAAAGAGAGTTCTGGAAGCGAGCAGAAGACCGTAACCGCGAAACTGCACGCCGATACGATGATCTTGGCCTTGCAGAATATGAAGCAATGGAANNCCTTCGTGCGCTGGAAGTTCTAGAATTACTTAATGGAAAAATCTAATCAGCGCTTACTTTCACTGGATGTTTTCAGGGGAGCCACTGTAGCAGCAATGATCCTGGTGAATAATCCAGGCGACTGGGGCCATATTTATGCACCGCTTGAACATGCTTCCTGGCATGGATGTACGCCGACAGATCTGATTTTTCCATTTTTCCTTTTTATTGTAGGCGTATCCATTACATACGCCATGTCTTCTAAGAAGGCAGATCCGCAAGCCCATTCCAACACAATATTAAAAGCAGCAAAAAGAGCGGCAATATTGTTTGGGTTGGGCTTGTTTCTATCACTTTACCCGAAGATTTTCACTGACCCAATAAACGCCTTAGCTAATGTGCGCATAACCGGCGTACTGCAACGGATTTCCATCGTGTTTCTGATCTCCAGTATTATTTTTCTGAAGAATAGTGAAAAGAACATCATGCGAATCGCAGGTGGTATACTCATCCTCTATTGGATCATCATGACCTTTATTCCCGTACCAGGAACTGGATATGCTAATCTGGAGAAGGAAACCAATATGGGCGCATGGATTGACCGGAGCATCCTTACTGAAGCACACCTTTGGAAATCTGCCAAGACCTGGGACCCCGAAGGCCTGCTCAGCACCTTGCCAGCAATTGCCTCCGGACTGATTGGCGTTCTTGTAGGAGCTTTTCTGCGCCGTAAGGAACTAGAAGATGGTTATAAAGTTTCATGGCTCTTCAGCACAGGGCTGATGTTGTTTATAGGTGGAATGATCTGGAGCCTTCAGTTTCCTTTAAACAAATCACTATGGACCAGCTCCTTTGTGCTTTATACAGGTGGATTAGCGACCATGATCCTTTCTTTTTGCTACTGGATCATCGATGTAAATAAATATCAACGCTATACCTTGCCCTTTGTAGTCTATGGGAAAAATGCCATCACCGTATTCTTTCTTTCGGGATTATTACCAAGAACACTGAACATGATCAAATTGAACAATGGCGATGGAACCGAGGTAGGTTTACAGTCCTTGCTCTACACCAACTTCTTCAGCACGAACTTCAGTCCCATTAACGCTTCCCTTGCCTGGGCCATTGCCCAAATCTGCTTTTGGTTTATCATTCTGTATATCATGTACAGAAAGAACATCTTTATCAAAGTTTGATGCGCGGGCTTCGATGCCAACAGGTCCGCTAGGGTCACTTTCATTCTTTAATCGGTCTAGCGCTGTAACCAGGTAGTTGTAACGTTTGTTCTTCTCCACCTCCGTATCAAGGAACATGGTATAATCTTCAAAACTGATCTTCAGGATATTTTTCGGATCCAGTATGGATATTGACTCACCTTCCTCGAACCTGTATATCACATAGCCAGATGCGGTTTCACCATCCTCTGCTGCTGTAGGCGCTTCCCATTTGAGCTGTACACCTGTTGGGGTAGCTGTTGCGGAGAAATTTCTTGGTGCATTAGGCACTACATCATCCAGCCAGGGCATTTGCGGTGGAAGAGCCGGATATTTATAGAGGCTTAGGCGAAGCGAATCTCCAGCCGCCCTTGCAATGGTAGAGAAAGATTTAGAACTAAAGAATACACTGCCCTGCACACGGTTATTGTCGCGGATGTACCTGATCTGATCAGGGATCTGCTCCGGTAAACGCCATGCCGCTTCAGCTTTCTGGTTGACCAAATATGCTGCCTGACCGATATAAAGGTGTCTTCCAAAAGTATTGTTGCTCCACCAGTCCACTAAAGTGCCGAATGGTGCCGCTTTTCGGGTAAAGGAAAAATAGATCTGTGGATTGATGTAATCTACCCATCCCTCTTTAACCCACTTGCGGGAATCTGCAAACAATGCACTGAAATTCGACAATCCTTTAGTTTGTGAGCCTTCTGCATCTTCGAAGTTATTTTTCCAGATGCCAAATGGGCTTATTCCAAACTTCACATGTTTTTTATAATGATGAATACTGTCTGATAACTCCTTGATCAGCACGTCAACGTTGTTCCTGCGCCAATCGTTAATATTTGTAAATCCATTTCTATACTGAGCGAAAGTCTGCTCGTCATTGATTTTCTGGCCAGCTACCGGATATGGATAGAAGTAATCATCAAAGTGGATACCATCAACATCATATCCCTTTACCACATCCAGGATCACCTGTACAATATGCTCGCGCACTTCAGGTTTCCCTGGATCAAACTGCTTTTTGCCTGCATAACTGAAGAACCACTCAGGTTTCTTACGCGTCATGTGATCTGAGCTCACGACTTCATTTGTACTCATTGTGGCTCGGTATGGATTAAACCAGGCATGAAGCTCCATTCCACGGAAATGCGCTTCTTTAATGGCGAATTCCAGCGGATCGTAACCTGCAGCAGGTGCAAGACCTTGTTTCCCCATCAGCCACTTACTCCATGGCTCACGTGATTTCGCGTAGAAAGCATCAGCAGCGGGCCGAACCTGTAAAACAACCGCATTCATCCCATTACCTTTATGGTACTCGAGTAAGGCGATAAGTTCTTGTTTTTGTTGATCCACGCTCAATCCTGCTCTAGATGGCCAGTCGATGTTTGTAACAGTTGCAACCCATATGCCCCTGAACTCACGTTTTGGATTTATTTTTGATGTAGTCTGTGCCAGAATGGGCGTACTTATAAAGAGTGCAATGAGAATTGCGTAAATTTTATTTTTAAGCATTCTTAAGTTCTTACTGATTGTGTATTTGTGTGAATAACAGTATGCAAAAGTACTTGCCACGTAACCATTTAAACGAATTTATTTAAAGTCTGATACAATCCAAAGCTGCTTTTAACCGATATTATCAACTTTTGTAGTATGTTAGATTTTTAAAACCAAGCTTTAACAAGCGCTTAGCATTATTTTTCAAGATAAAATGTCTGAACAAAATACCAAGATTAATAAGGGTGATCGAAACAAGATCTTTTTTCTGACCATTGCCATTGTTGCTTTATTGGGTAGTAATGTTTACTTATATTTTAAAGATAAGCATGAGAATGAACGGTTTGTAACCGTCAATACCGAGAAAGATCGTCTTAAACTGGAAGTAGAGAAAATAGAAGTTGAGCTGGATAAAGTCAGCACCATAAATCTTCAGTTAAACGAAAAGCTGATCAAAGAGCAAGATTTGGCAAGGATTAAAATCGCTGAACTTAAAGCAGCCCTGGAAAAAGGACAGCTTACACAAGGTGAACTTACACTTGCACAAAAGCAGATTAAAGAACTCAAAGAATTTGTTTATAACTATAATGAAGAAATTGTAAGGCTGGGTAAAGAGAACCTCAAGTTGAAGAATGTTCGAGACAGTTTACAGAAGTCGGTAGACCAGATTAATGAAAAAGCAGAGCTGCTGGCCCAGAATAATCAGGAGTTAAATGCACTGGTTAAGACCAGTGCCGCATTGAAGGCTGCAAACGTGAGCATTCAGGCATTCCGCGTTAAGAATAACGGCAAAAGCATTACTACAACCAGTGCTTCCTCCGCAAAAAAACTGCAGATCGACTTTAATGTGGTACCCAATCCACTTGCAAAGAAAGACTACCATCAAATCTATCTTAGAGTATTCGACCCTGCAGGAAATCTACTTGCTAATGAAAACAACATGTTTGAAGCAGATGGTCAAGAAATGCAGTACAGTGACATGATTACCATCTCCTTTAATGATGACAACACCGCTTACAACATGCAGTGGGTAAATCCTAAGGATTTCATCAAAGGGACCTACGCCGTCATCCTTTATGCCGACGGCTTTGTAATGGGAAAAGGTTCAATCGACCTGGATTAACATTTACACTACCGGGAAGCGTAAATAGAACGTTGTACCTTCATTGATGACGGAGTTGAAGGTCACACTTCCCCCCGCATTCTCAACAGCCTGCTTAACGAAAGCTAGTCCCAATCCAGTGCCTGACGAGGTTGTTGTAAAACTTGGAACGAAGATCCGGTCTTGCAATGCAAGATCAATCCCTTTTGCATTGTCAGCAACTTCAATGACAAGATCCTTTGAGTCAATGAAGATCTTCACATAGATCAGACAATGCACTGCGTTTGCTGCAGCAGCTTCAATCGCATTTTTGAACAAGTTGTTAAAAGAACGACTTAGCTGCCCTTTGTCCCCCCAGATTAACACATCATGGTCCACCTGGTTGTCGATAATGATCTCGGTATCTTCCGCATTGCCGTACATCCGCTTACTTTCTTCAATGATTGGCAGTAACCGCAGTTTTTCCAGCTTCGTATCAGGCATTTTGGCAAAGTTGGAGAACTCTGAAGCAATTGTCGACAGGTTATCAATCTGCTCAATGAACGACTTGTTAAAGCGATCAAATTTCTTGTCGAAGTTAGGATCTTGTTCCTTCCAGGACCTTTCCAGCAGTTGTACCCCGAGTTTTAATGGTGTAAGGGGATTCTTAATCTCATGGGCAATCTGTTTAGCCATCTCGCGCCAGGCATGCTCCCTTTCAGACCTTGCCAACTTCCGGGCACTCTCTTCCAGCGCTGCAATCATCTTATTGTATTCCTTAATCAGTGCGCCGATCTCATCATGTCTAGACCAAACAATAGGCTTATTAATCTGCCCCAGCTTGGTTTTACGTATGCTTTCCTGAATGAAAGTCAGTGGACTGGTGATTTGATTTGCCAGGAACACGGCAAGGATTCCAATGGCCACAAAAACCAGCGCGTAGATATTGATCAATGTATTTACAAAAAGACTGATCTTGCTTTGATAGTCCGATTCATTGCCATAATTGGGCAATCCGATGTAAGCTACCGTTTTATTTTGGTGGTCACGGATTGGCGCATAGGCCGATGAATAGGTAAACTCCCCAATTCGCTCTGAAGGGTTCAGGAACTCAGAACGCTGCAGCTCATGCAGGTATATGTAAGCATTAGAGGCCATTTTCTCTCCGATAAGCCCGTTCTCGTAGATGTTGGGCAAGGAAGTGAACAGCAGGTCACCTTTCACGTTGAACAAATTCAGGTATGCTGCATTCATATCTGCAAAGCGGTTGAATTCTAATACCGATTGATTGTTTACTTCAGGCAAGCCTCCATCGGCAATCTGCTTCTCGAAAGAAATCTGGATTTTACGAATACGTTCCCGCATCAGTTCATCCTGCTGCTTTCGGTACTCTCCGCTGATGTAAAAGTAAGTGGTCCAACCGACGATCAGCAAAGTGGCCACCACAGACAAAATAATCGAGAATTGAATACGTGTTTTATAAAGGATCTTGTTGGCATTAATCATCAGCGAGCGGTTGATGTTAAACCAGCCGGTCCAGCTTTCATCGATGTTCTTCACCAACCAGATCAAAATATACAGCGCCGCAGAAAAGATGATGAAAACCAGAAAAAAGAAAGACAAGGTTGCCAGATGCATAACTGCACCGACGTTTTCTTTGCTGATAATGATGAGTTTCGACTTGCCGGGTTGGTAGACAAGGTGATTAAAACCATCCTCATCATCAAGGTAAGTTGGATTAGGGCTTTTCAGGTATGAATTTGCGGAAAGCTTGTAAGTGTAGGGCCCGGATTGCCGAAATAACTTCCCGTTGTTATAGAACGCAAAGGAATAATCTTTGTAAGACTCCTCCCGCGAGGTATGCCCTTCCACCAGGAGTTCAGGAAACTTGCTGTAGTAGTTGTATTGCTGCGATTTTAACTCAATCAACAGCGTTCCAATCAAACGTTGTTCATCAAATACCGGGATGATACCAAAGTAGTTTTCAAAGCCAAAAGGGTCGTTCAAGCGGTAGAAGTAGGCAGAAACCTTTACAGAGCCAGAACGCACCAGGTCCCGGTAATAGCTCAGCTTATTCGGGATGGTGTCTACGGCCGAATCTTGCTATCCGTATTCCAGCACAGAATTCTCAAACTCTTTAAGATAGCCATCCAGGAACCGCTGGTTGATGTACTTGTCCAGTGCCGACTGCTGCTTTTCTTTCAATGCAACAAAGCGGTCAGCCACCGACTTATCAGATGTTATCCCTTCCTCCAGCGTCTTTATCGCCATTAACACCTTCGGATCATCTGTATAGTGCAGTCGCTGCGCTATGGTTAATCGCATGCTTTGTTCGCGCTTGCTGCTATATTCCAGGTACTTGATTGCTGAAATGAAAGCCAGACAGAAAAACATCAGTGCATAGATGTAAACGTAGAATCGTGCCTGCTGCAGGTAAATATTCCAGCCCAGCAAAAACACAAAGAAGCAATACGTTACAAAGAAAACCGCGAAGCCGAGGCTTAGATAACCAATCAGGAAAGCCAGCGCCGTTGCGATAAATATCAGTAATCGTTGCTTGTTGCTCACCTGCAGTTGCTTGCTCAGACTCATTAGAATATAGCCCAGAATGAAGGCATTGAACCACACCAAACAAAGAATGATGATGCTGATCCAACTTAGCCAACCAAGCCCAACAATATTGGTGATCTCAAAGTTGATCTTAGAGTTGATGATCAGCCCATAAACAATATGATCAAAAAGGAACCCAATGCCTACAAAGATCAGCATCAGAAGCACGTGGAACCCAATACCAGCGAGCTTACTGCGCTTTAAACGTTCAGGAAGCTCATATTGATCCTTGTAAGTATATGCGAATAACACCACCCAGGTTATGGAGATCACGTTTAATAGAAAGTCTCCAAGGGAAGGTAGCACATAACTTTCTCCATAAACCTTTGGATTGAACAATTGGAAGTTGAACTGGTGATTGAACCATCCAAATTCAAGATCCGTTAACCGAAAAATCAGGAAAAATAAAGTGATCAGCAGGGTACCCAACAATAGCCTTCCGGAGCGCACCAGCAGCGCACAAAGGGAATTTACAAACAAGCAAAAGCTGAACAACCCAATGATCCATAGCCATACCTCCAGATTGGAAAAGATCGTATCTACATAGCCCGGTATCAGTTTAACCACAAATAGAAGGTTCCCATTGTGGTCGTTAATACCATGAACTTCCGTATCATTAAAGTTTGCCAGCGTCAGTGACTTCGAGTCTGTCAACGTCGTCACGAAGCTGTTGCTCAGGTACTTATTCGTGAATTTATACTGGTTTTTAACTTCAATTAGAAAGACGATGGTAAAATCGCCCGAGGTTTTCTTGATCACCTCCGCCCAGCCATTATTAAACTGGTGAAAAGAGTTTCCTTCGCGTATTCGCAGGATTTCTGAAGGAAAGGTTTTAAATGAGCTCCAGAACAGGAGCTCATTTTTTTTAAAGGTTAGGACTTGTATACCCTTGGCTTTGAACCGCTGGATAACATCGAGCGCATAGTCCTCATTAAGGTGATATGCCTGCGCTCTTTTAAGCTCGGCAGGATCATTTAAAAAATTGTAGACCATGTGTTCCCTTACAGCTAAATTTTCCTGTAAGATGGAAGCCTCATGATCCAGCAGGTCTTTTTTCGAAATGGAATGTTTCAAAGACACTGCAGTTGCTATACAGCACAGGCTTAAAATCAGTAGAAGAAACCTTATTTTCGCACCTATACTCATAACTTATTTTTTACGGGTACTCCCGTATGTATGCTTAACCTGCAGCGTTGGTCACCGCTGCTCTATTCACCTTTTTAACCAATCCCTGTAAAACATTGCCTGGTCCAACTTCAGTGAATTCAGTTGCACCATCAGCAAGCATCTGTTCAATGGTTTGTGTCCATTTTACAGCGCCGGTTAATTGGGTAATCAGGTTAGCTTTGATCTGGTCCGGGTTGGTATTTGGACGTGGATCTACGTTTTGGTATATCGGACAGATCGGGCTCATGATGCTTGTATTCTCAATTGCCTGTTGAAGCTCTACCCTTGCTGGTTCCATTAAAGGTGAATGGAAAGCACCACCCACGTTCAACTTCAATGCCCTTTTAGCACCAGCTTCGGTCAATTTTGCACAAGCAAGATCAATACCTTCAATGCTGCCAGAGATCACCAGCTGACCAGGGCAATTATAGTTTGCCGGTACAACAACCTCATCGATCTCTGCGCAAATGCGCTCTACAACATCATCTCCAAGGCCTAAAATGGCTGCCATGGTAGAAGGTTGTAACTCACATGCACGCTGCATTGCGTTCGCTCTCGCCATAACCAACCTAAGGCCGTCTTCAAACTTCAAAGCAGAAGCCGCAACAAGTGCAGAAAATTCACCTAATGAGTGACCGGCAACCATGTCAGGCTTGAAGTTATCCTTCAACGACAGCGCAAGGATCACTGAATGCAGGAAAATTGCTGGCTGGGTAACGTTAGTTTGTTTCAAAGCTTCATCGCTACCTTCGAACATGATGTCGCTGATGCGGAAGCCCATAATTTCATTCGCCTGTTCAAATAGGTCTTTAGATGCGGGATCTTGGTATAATGCTTTGCCCATGCCAGAGAATTGTGCCCCCTGACCTGGAAATATGTATGCTCTCATTGAATAAATTTTAGTGTAAACCAGCTGTAATCAACCTCAAAAACTCTGCCCGGGTAGTCTCATTCTTGAAATGTCCTGTAAATGCGGAAGTCGTAGTTACGGAGTTTTGCTTCTGAACGCCACGCATAGACATGCAAAGGTGCTTGCACTCAATCACCACCGCAACACCTGCAGGGTTCAGGGTAGACTGGATACAATCCCTGATTTCATTAGTTAATCGCTCCTGTACCTGTAAACGACGGGCATAGGCATCAACCACCCTTGGAATTTTACTTAGACCCACAATGTGGCCATTTGGAATGTAGGCAATGTGTGCCTTACCAAAAAATGGAAGCATGTGATGCTCGCACATGGAGAATATCTCAATGTCTTTTACCACGACCATTTGTGAATAATCCTCTTTAAACATGGCCGACCGAAGGATTTCTTCCGGTTTGGTATCATAACCATGTGTTAAAAACTGAAGTGCTTTGGCAACGCGTTCCGGTGTTTTTACCAGACCTTCACGTTGTGGATCCTCTCCAATTTGCTCTAGAATGTCTTTATAATGGGAAGCAATAGAATCAATTCTACCTTGATTATACCTGTCAATTTTAACGTATCCTTCGTTTTCTTCTTCCGTAAAATCTTGTGTGTGTTTGTCCATTTGATATGTGCTTAACCGAAATATTCTACGTAATTATTTTCGGTCTCATAAATTTTGATGCAGTGAAGACTTGCATTGGCAGCCTCAATATGCGGTAATAAAATATCCCAGATGGCAATTGCCAGGTTCTCTGTAGAGGCAAGTTTACCAGCCATAAAGTCAACATCCAGGTTTAAATTCCGGTGGTCTATTTTGTCCACTACATAAGTGTTCATAACATCTTTAAGCCACTTCAGGTCCACCAAAAAGCCAGTTTCAGGATTGATCTCCCCTTTTACAGTAACAAAAAGTTCGTAGTTGTGACCGTGCCAGTTCGGGTTAGAGCATTTGCCAAAAACCTCAAGGTTCTTGTCATCAGACCAATCCTGACGGGATAATTTATGAGCAGCATTAAAATTTGCTTTGCGTGTAATATAAATCATTTCTTGTGAATAGATTACAAATATACGCAGAAACCATTAAGTAGAAAGTTCTTTACCTTAGCAATATGAAAACATTACTGGTTGCCGCCACCTGGTTTGAAATCAAAAACATCCTGACACACTTTGAGTTAAAAACGGATAGCTATATCGAAACTCCAGACTTTGATGTGCTTATTACTGGTGTTGGTATGACAGCCACGGCCTTTGCACTTGGGCAACACTTGCGACCGGGAAAATACAATCAAGTGCTTAACCTGGGTATTGCAGGGAGTTTCAGGTCGGCGCTTCCTCCCGGTAGCCTGGTACAGGTTTGCCAGGATATTCTTGCAGAGCTAGGTGCAGAAGATGGCCCGGAGTTTATTCCAATAGAGGCCTTGGGTTTCGGCGAAAGCAGCTACACTGCCATACCAGCCCTGCAGCCAACACATCCGCCATTAAGTACTGCAAAGGGCATTACGGTAAACAAGGTACACGGCCACCAACCCAGCATTGATGCCGTTAACGCAAGGCTGGCTCCTGATGTTGAAACCATGGAAGGCGCAGCTGTGATCTATGCCTGCAACAAGCATCAAATCCCCTGTATCCAGGTACGTGCTATTTCAAACTTTGTAGAGCCACGAAACAAAGAAAGTTGGAAGATTGACCTCGCCATTAAAAACTTGAATGACTGGGCCATCAGGTTTTTGACAAAGGAATAACGTATCCTTTTAGGTTTGTATTTACTTTTACCATATGAAACTAAGCCTTGGATTCTCCCCCTGCCCGAACGACACCTTTATTTTTGATGCTTTAATACACCACAAGATTGACACAGAAGGACTTGAATTTGAAGTCTTTTTTGATGATGTGGAAACGCTAAATCAAAAAGCGCTGAAGGGGCTGCTAGACATCTCTAAGCTTAGCTTCCATGCTTTCGCCCATGTGGTAGATCAGTATGCCCTGCTGGNNACTCCGGTAGTGCTTTGGGCTTTGGAGTCGGACCATTATTGATCTGCAAGGACGAACGCTTTCTTGATTCCAAAAATCTGGAGCAACTAAATCCAACCATTGCGATACCCGGTGTACTCACCACAGCTAATTTCCTGCTTGGTATTGCTTACCCCAATCTGCAGAATAAAGTATTGAAGGTATTTTCAGATATTGAGCATTCGCTGCTTACTGGCGAGATTGATCTCGGCTTGATTATACACGAGAACAGGTTCACTTACGCAGAAAAGGGTCTAAAGAAAATTGTAGACCTTGGCAGCTTCTGGGAAAACTTAACAGGTTGCGCCATTCCGCTGGGTGGTATTGTAATTAACCGGAACATTGATGCTGAGGTACAGCACAAAGTTAATCGTGTATTAAGAAGGTCTGTTGAGTACGCTTTTGCAAATCCAAAGTCAGGCCTAGACTTCATCCGTG
Source organism: Pedobacter sp. UBA2067 (assembly GCA_002333205.1). GTDB lineage: Bacteria > Bacteroidota > Bacteroidia > Sphingobacteriales > Sphingobacteriaceae > Pedobacter. The sequence continues at coordinate 14,007 of DDAD01000141.1, read as the reverse complement.
AACATGCACAGGAAATGGAAGAAGCCGTGATGTACAAACATATTGAACTTTATGTCAACCAGTATTCTTTAGATCTGGGTACAGAGGGCCGCAAAGCGATTGATATCTTGTTTGAGATGGCTGTTGAAAAGGGACTTATCCCGGCAATTACAAAAGGACTTTACCTGAACCCTTAGTTAGTAGAAGATAGCGGGTTACTGATTACAGGGGCCGTCAGGAATCTCTTTGGTCATCTTTAAGAGTTTCGTCACCACCATAGTCGAATCATAGTCAGCGGTTACCGTAAGACTATCAGATTTCACCACTTTACATTCCACTTCGATGTAAACCGGCTCATAAGGCTTTTCAAAGTTCATATTGCTGTAGGCAAGCTCAAGCGTATTGGCGCTGTCTACCACCCAATATTCCCGCGCTTCATCGCAGTCGGTGAAGGAGCGGATTTCCGGTCCATAGCTATACAATCCTTTCACTACCCTGGCCTTCTCTTCCTTTTTACCTGCAGAATTAGAATTACATGCAGCGAACAACGTTAAGAGTAGCAGCAACAGCGATAATTGTTTTACTATTTTCATCATTTTTAATTTATGTTTCCGGCGATGAAGTGATCCCAATCCATTCATGATTAAAGATCTTTATTCATTTCATTAATCTTTTTGACACTCAAACGCGCTGATAGCGCTGATGCTACAAAAGAAAACAAACTTACAGTAAAAAAAACAAGCAGAAAGTCCGTCCATTTAAAAGCGATCGGATAAGCATTGAATGCAACGTTCGACATCTTGATAAATCCGTATTTCTGCTGAAGCAAGCAAAAGATAAAACCAATTATAAGGCCTAATATACAACCTGCCATGGTAATCATCATTCCTTCAAATAAAAATATCTGCTTGATGAATGCCTTTCCAGCACCGAGACTTCTGAGAATGGCAATGTCTTTCAGCTTGTCCAGCACCAGCATGGTTAAGGAACCTATGATATTGAAGATGGCAATCACCAGAATGAACGTAAGGATGATGTAAACCGCCCATTTTTCCGTCCCCAGTATGTTGTAAAGTACAACATTCTGTTCAATCCGGTTTGTAACGGTAAACTTATCACCGATCTCTGATTCAATTTGATCCTTAAACTCATCTGCATCAAATCCTGGTTTCAAGTTGATTTCAATGGATGAGATTTCTTTCTCCTCCCCCAGTAATTCCCTGGCAAAATCAAGCGGCACAATGGTCATGTTGTCGAAATCCTGCTGCACCTCAAATATTCCGGAAACTGGTAAAGATTTGATAATTAAATCCTGACCCGGTATTACAGAGGAGGTGGTAACCCCTTTTTTGGGCGAATAGATCTGCAAGGGCGTAAATGGATCATTGGTATTCACCATCAGGTAGTTCTGTATCGCGGATCCAATAACTGCATTCGCACCGGCATCATTTCGAAGCACAAATTTACCCTGCACAGTTATGCTGTCCAGGCTCGGATTTTTCAAATAAGCTGCACTAACACCCTTTACCAGGCTTACACTCTGCCGCTTATCATACACCAACAGTGCATTTTCTGCCAAAACCTCCGTATAGGAGTAAATATCCTTGTTGGTTTTTAAGTTATTAAAGTAGCTTGTATTTGGTTCAAAGGTCTTTCCAAGCTTCGGCGTAATCACCAAGTGTGGTGTCACCGTATTAAACATCTTCAAAACCACCTCTTCAAAGCCATTGAATACCGACAGAATTATAATCAGCGCCGCACTACCTACAAATACACCCACCACGGAAATGGTCGAGATGATGTTGATGGCATTGGTAGACTTCTTTGCAAAAAGGTACCTGCGGGCAATATAAAAGGGTGTATTCAAGCCTGAATAGATTAAGTTAAGAATGGATTGTGCTTCGTCTCAAATCCAATCGTTGTCGACTTACCATGCCCGGGAAACACCTTCGTTTCAGGTGGAAGGATAAATAAATTTTCCCTGATGCTGTTTAGCAACTGCTCATGATTTCCGCCAGGGAGGTCCGTGCGACCAATACTTTGATAGAATAGCACATCCCCGCCAATTAGGAAGTTATCCGCTTCAGCATAAAAGCACAGGTGGGCAGGGGAATGTCCTGGTGCAAAGATCAAAGTCAACCTGCTGTTGCCAACCTTAATCTCCCCGCTTTCAGACAAATAGGTCTCTGGTTCTGGCGACAGTTCGTAGTGCATACCCATTTGTGGTGCATACCCTGGAATTGCCTGCAGCACAGGCAACTCGCCCTGATGAAACTGTGGTTTCAGCGCCCAGTGGTCGAATACAAATTTATTCCCAAATACGTGGTCAATATGGCAATGGGTGTTTAATAGCGCTACAGGCTTTAGTTCTGCAGCGGTGATAAATTGTACGAGCTCATTTTGCTCTGAGCCATCATACATGCCCGGATCAATAATCACACATTCACCCGTTTCATCAAACAAAACGTAGGTGTTTTCCTGATAGGCATTAAATGTAAACTGTTTAATATTTATCATGAGCTTATTTGTTGTTGTTCCACTTGAATGTTTCAATCAGCACATCAATGTCCTTCTTCAGAAAGTTAATGACCGGCTGAATGGAATCATACTGCGGTCTTTCATTGAAGTATAATGCACCTCTAAAATAATGATTTGTGCTGTCGGTCAGGAAAAACTGAACCGAAGAAGCGGTATTGCCATCTATAGCATAATACACGCCATAAACCTTCTTATCCGGATAATTGATAAACTTCTGATCGATGGCATTTGCTTTAACGGTATGTTTAAAAGCAAGTTCCCTTGCGTACTCCACCAGGCGGTTGAAATCTTCTTTAGAATCTATTTTATGGTAGGTCATGTGCAGCCGGCCATTAAAACGTTCAAACACCAGGTTATTCCAGCATGGCTGCGCCTCTTTGTCCAAATCAGGTTCTACTTTTCCATACACTGGATAGTCGAAGCTGTATGCACATTCGCCTGCATAGTGTTGATAGGCTTTCTTCGGAAGTTCTATATTGAAATACCCTCTGGGCTTTGGTGTAACCGGGTCATTTCCGGCACAAGCACTTAGCAGGAGCAGTACAAACGACAGATAAAACAAAGATCTTTTCATATTTATGCTGTCCAGATTGTCCAGGCGCGCTCCGCCTGCAGATGTAACATGTCTAAGCCGTTCTTGGTTTTAGCGCCTTGTGCTTTCGCACGCTTCAGAAACTCGGTTTCTTCAGGATTATAGACCAGATCGTATGCTAAATGTTGTTTGGTTATAAACTGATAAGGGATATCCGGACACGACGCAACATCCGGGTAAGTGCCAAGTGGCGTCGTATTAATCAAGATCGTCGACTCAGCAAGAAGCGATTCATTCAAATCCTCGTACGTTAAACAATCCGGCTTGGGTTTGCGTAAAACCGAGGTATAAGAAATATTCAGTTGCTCCAGGACATACTTAACCGCCTTAGCTGCACCCCCATCACCGAAGATCAAGGCGCGTTGATGTTGTGGTTCAAGAAGGGGTTTCAAAGAGGTCTCAAAACCATACGCGTCGGTATTGTAGCCTTTAATGAAGCGCCTACCGTCACGATAGCTAATGTGCAAGGTATTTACCGCACCAATATATGCCGCAGCTGGATCAAGCTCATCAACATAGTCAAGTACAGCAATTTTATAAGGTATGGTAGCATTTAGGCCTGCAATCTCTGGTTGATCAGCCAACAAGGTTTCTAATTGCGTGATAGCCTCAATGGGATACAACTCATACGCGCAATCCGCGATGCCCTCCCGACCAAACTTTTCCGAGAAGTACTTCTTGGAAAAAGAATGTGTCAGGGGAAAGCCAATCAAACCAAATAATTTCATTCCGTTACCCTCAAGCGAGTACAGCAAGGCTGACTCTGAATGTATTATTTAATTGAATTTAAGAAATAGTCGAAAGTATCACCTCTTAATCCCAGGCGGATTGTTTCCAATGGAATTACTTCTGCAGGGGCAATATTTCCAAGGTTCACATTTGTACCAATCAGCTTGATAAACCAAACCTGTTGCTCCTTTTGAGGTGCTTCCCAAATGATGGTCTCTTCAGGAATTTCGGTAAGAATCTCATCGATCAGGCCTTCCCTAACCTCTCCTGAATCACGGTAGATGCCTACATTTCCGCCTTCACGAGCTTCAGCGATAACTTTCCAGCTACCCGCTTCAATTTCCGCTTTCATCAGTTTAATCCACTTATACGGTGCAAAGATTTTCTTCGCATCCTTTGAACCAACCTCCGAAATTACGGTCACCTGCTCCGCAAGCTTGCTGATGTAATTGCATTTTTCATCATGTTCAATGGTGATTGAACCATCTGAAACCTCAGCATACTCCATTCCGAATTCTTCAAGTACCCGGCGATAGTCGTCGAACTGATTTCTGATCACGAAGGCTTCAAACAAAGTACCTCCAAAATAAACAGGGATTCCAGCGCTGCGATATATGGCCAGTTTTTCTTTAAGATTCGGGGTAACAAAAGATGTTGCCCAACCTAATTTTACAATATCTGTATGTACGCCGGCTACATCAATAAAGTCTTCAACTTGTCTCAAACTTAAGCCCTTATCCATAACCATGGTAAGGCCTTTTTGACGCGGTTTAACCGGGCGTTCCGGTATATTATTTAATTGGTAATTCATATATGCTGCAAAGGTTATAAAAAAATCAGAAGTTCTGCTTACGAATTCTGCTTAGCACATCAATCTTATCTCATAAATTTATTAATAACTTCCAATATCAGCCCATTTTCCTGAAGCTGTGGCAAGTATTCAAATAAGATATAATGCTTATCCGGATCGGTAACCAAAGCCGTTTCCAAATAGATCAGCGCTTCATCAGATTCCCCTAAGGCGAACAGATAAGCAACCATACGATAGTATAACTCAGCAGCGTCCGGATTATTCTTTATGGCCTCAGAAATGGTATCTGCAGCCTCCCTTAACTTACCCAGCTCGTATAACAAGGTTGAATAATCCAGCCAGGCTTCAACATCGATGGGATTGTATTCTATAACCTTCTCGTAAGCAGCAGCCGATTGGTCCATCTGTCCAAGTTTGTAATAAGCATCCGCCATGGCAAACCAGAAATCAGGATTTTCCTCATCAAGCTCTATCGCTTTTTTATAAAAATGCAGGGATTCGAAATAACGTTCTTCGAAATTTAGGGTCACACCAATACCAAACCAGGCATCAGCCATCGTAGCATCCATCTTTACAGACTTCTTGTAATAAGCACGTGCTTCATCCATGCACTCTAGCTTCTCATAGCACTCGCCAATTGCACAATAAGTATCTGCATCAGGCTTTTCATATTCAAAAGTCTGCTTATATACCTCAATCGCTTCCGCAAACTTATCCAATTGTACCAGGGCATTACCCTTATTGTAGTACGCAGAGGCAAAATCGTCCTTGATCAGGATCGCATAATCATAAGCATCAATCGCCTTTTCAAACAGATCCAATTTATGGTAAGAATTCGCGAGGTTGTACCATGCGGCATAAGAATACGGGTCTTTGTCGATGTATTCCTGATAAAATTTGATGCTTTCCTCCTGCTTGTCCAGAATATCGTAGCAGAAAGCTAGTTCATACAAGCCATCCTTGTTCTCCATATTCTGCTCCAGGCTGCGCTTGATGTAAACAATGGCAGATTCATAATCCATCATCTTCTCATACACAAAAGCGATTTGCAGCAAAATTTCATCGGTTGTATCCGCCATCTCCAAAGCTTTCTGGTAATTCTCCAGTGCTTCGTTATACCTTTTCAGGCTGGCATAAATATTACCGCGAACCACATAGATTTCCGGCTCCGAAGCTTCAAGCATCTCGGCTTTTTCAAGCGACTGGAAAGCAAGTTCCAGCTGTTCTGTCGCCACATATAAATGTGCCTGTTTCACATTGAAAACCGCAGCATAAGGATGCTGGTTTAATGCGTATTCAGTCACCTGTAAAGCTTTTACAGGATCATTTTTCTCTATATAATAGTCGATGATATTTTCAAAAGCATGGGCATCAAAAAAATATTGATCCTGGTTCCTCAACATCTCCTCATAACGTTCTACGGAACGTTGCGCATCATCACTAAAATCAAAATTAAATTCCTCTTCCATCGTACTAATTAATTAAAAGAACAGCTCAACGTTATTAATATAACCATTAAGTTGACGTTTGCAGAACAGAAAGCTTATATTATTTTCAACAAAAACCCTGCTTAGAGCTAACCTGTTGATAATGAAAGGCAAGAAATTAAAGGGGAAATTTACTTCCAACATAGATAAGCCCGGCCTGGGCAGTTCGATTATAAATACAAAGTAACAAAACTTCATCAACAACCTGGTAAAATTCCGGTCATGAAAACCGCACAGGATTAACAATGTTGCTCGGATTATGTGTGTTACTGTATTAAATATATTTTTTGTCTATTTGTGTAGATAAAGATTATAGCTATGCAAATCAACATCAAAAGCATTCTCAGCCAATTGGGCATTCAGGATTTAAATCCATCATACAGCACCGGTAGCGTTTGGGGTAATACCCAAGGGAAAACCATCGACAGTTTCTCTCCCGTAGACGGGCAAAGAATTGCTGGCGTAGCCACAGCTACAGCGCAGGATTATGAAAACGTGCTGGAGCAGGCTACCACTGCTGCTGCATATTGGAAGGCTGTACCAGCACCACGTCGGGGCGAAATTGTACGGCAGTTCGGTGATGCCCTTCGCAAGAACAAGACCAATCTCGGCACTCTGGTTTCTTATGAAATGGGTAAAAGTCTGCAGGAAGGTTTGGGTGAGGTGCAGGAGATGATCGACATCTGCGATTTTGCAGTGGGTCAATCCAGACAGCTTTATGGACTTACCATGCACTCCGAAAGACCTGCACATCGCATGTACGAACAATGGCACCCATTGGGAATTGTGGGTATCATATCAGCTTTTAACTTTCCGGTAGCGGTCTGGAGCTGGAACACCGCCCTTGCACTGGTTTGCGGAAACGTTTGTGTCTGGAAACCATCGTCGAAGACGCCGCTTTGTGCTGTTGCATGCCAGCACATTCTTTCAGCGGTACTGAAAGCAAACGATCTACCGGAAGGAATAAGCAATTTAATTATCGGCAATGCCGTTGGTGATAAGATAAACCGGGATCCGCGCATCAACCTGGTATCTTTCACAGGTTCGACCCGCGTGGGGCGCATTGTCTCTACGGCAGTAGCGGAAAGATTTGGAAAATCTATCCTCGAGCTTGGCGGCAATAATGCCATCATCATATCCAAAGATGCCGATCTGGACATGTCTGTGATTGGTGCAGTATTTGGTGCTGTTGGTACAGCCGGTCAACGATGTACCTCTACCCGCCGCCTCATTATCCACGAAGACATCTATGATACCTTCAAAGAAAGATTAGTGGCAGCTTATGGCCAGTTACGTATTGGTAATCCGCTGGATGAAAACTATCATGTGGGTCCCTTGATCGATACCGCAGCGGTAGATAGCTACCTAAAAGCCATCGAAAGCGCGAAGCAGGAAGGTGCCAAATTGCTGGTAGAAGGTGGTCGACTGGAAGGAGAAACCTATACCTCTGGCTGTTACGTGAAGCCTTGCGTTGCTGAAGTGGAAAACCATTACAAGATTGTGCAAGAAGAAACCTTCGCACCAATACTTTACCTCATTAAATACACAACGCTGGATGAAGCGATTGCTTTGCAGAATGCAGTACCACAAGGTTTATCATCTGCGATCATGACCTTGAACCTACGTGAAGCTGAGCAATTCTTATCCGCTGCAGGTTCAGACTGCGGGATTGCCAATGTAAACATCGGTACTTCAGGCGCGGAGATCGGCGGTGCTTTCGGTGGAGAGAAAGAAACTGGAGGTGGCCGTGAGAGTGGTTCGGATGCCTGGAAAGGTTATATGCGCCGCCAAACGAACACCATCAACTATTCAAATACCTTACCACTCGCTCAAGGTATCAAGTTTAACATCTAGAAGTTACCTCAACCGAACTTAAATGGGTATCNNGATACCCATTTAAGTTCGGTTGGTAAATGTCGTCCCGTTGCTACTTAGCCTTTTTAGAAGGGGCAGACATCAACTTCATGATCTTGTGAAAAACTTCTTTGTTTTGATACATACCTGTAAACTCGTTCGAATGAGGGCCATAGGCAAATACCGGCACCATAATATTCGTGTGGTCGTTCGTGCTAAAGTGACCAACTACCCGACCTTTCGCCTGTTCAGCAGCCAGGAGACTTAATCCACCGGTTTCATGATCGGCAGTAATGACCACTAAGGTCTCCCCATCTTGATCTGCAAAGCGCAATGCTGCGCCAATCGCCTGATCAAGGTCCAGGAGTTCAGTTACCAGGTAGGGAAGGCTATTATCATGTCCACCATAGTCAACCTGCGCCCCCTCGGCCATAATGAAGAATCCAGGTTTATTACCCGATAGTAACCGGATGGAGTGTTCAAGCGAGTTCTTTAACATCTCGCCACGCCCCTTCAGCACCGGACGCGTAGCGCTATCTGCCAGAAGCACTAATTTTTTACCCGGCTTTGCTGTCGATAGTTCGCTAAGCTCCGGAAGGTACTCATAGCCTTTCTGCTTGATCTTCGTCATTAGGTTTTTGTCCGAATTCTCCAGAAAGCTTTTCCGGTTCGGGCCAATTAGAATATCTACATGGCTACTTGGAAAATCAGCAGCAATCTTATCAGACCAGTTTCTTTCGGGCTGGTGCGCATAAAAGGACGCAGGTGTTGCATCCGTAATGTCTCCGCTACTGATTACCGCAGACCTTACGCCCAATCCATACAATTCATCCGGAATACTGGGGATAGCTCGACCTAAACTATCCATACCCACATAGTTGTTGTTAGTTTTTTCACCACTGGAAAGGGCGGTCCCGCCAGCTGCAGAATCCGTATTGCCGGAATTCGCAGATTTAGTAAGCGAGAACCCTTTGTGCTTTATACCTGCAAGGTTCAGTGAACCAAAATTAGCAGTATGAGCGGCTTGAATTTGAGCCAATCCCATACCATCACCAATAATCAAGATGACGTTTTTTACCCTGGTGTTTTTTCCATCGGATTTATAACTCGGTACATATACCTCATACTTTTTGGTATTGACAAATTCGGTCTTTGGCCGCTCTTTATAAAACTTCGATAATAGCTCCGGATGATCAGATCCAATCCAATCTACACCAAGGTTCTCCAGTTCCAGCCAGGTATTGTAGCTGTCTTGAGTACCCCAAAATCGAAATGGCTTGTTCAATTTATGTGCATCCTGCACCACTTTCTGTAACTTGAGCGTATCTCGAACAGGAGGATTTCCTTTGCCATTCCAGTCCGAATAATTCTTTAAATCATCGCTGATCATAGCTACACGTTTCAATTGTTCCGGGGTATAGGCAATGCCCGGTCTACCATCAAACGAAAGGTATTCCGGATAGTCCTTATACTTTGCGGCTGGCGGCTGTTCACCACTTAAAACTATTTTAACCGGCTTCTTTTGCTGCGCAGGATCAATCATATCCTTATAGCCTTCAAGCTGCGCAATAAGTGCAGGAATCACCTGAGAATAATCTGCTTTGATGTCAATGACAAGTGTCAGACTACGATCCTCATCAGCGTATGGCTGATTTCCGTTGCGTTTAAATTGTTGGTAAAGCGGTTCCAGGTAAACACTTTTAAGTGTTTTACCTGGAACAATCTCCTCCTTTTCATGGGCTACAAATAGTTCTCCATCGGAAAGAAATACATCGGCTTCAATGGCGTTCATCTTTGATGTGTAGGCACCCCAAAATGGAATCTTCTGCACGTAGTCGTTATGTGAATGCGTCAAGATACGAGCATAAGGCGTTTTTTGAGCACATACAGCTGCCGCACTAAACAGCAACAAGGAAGAAAGCGCAATCTTTTTTAAATACATATGTTTATTCATCAACTTCTACCAGCCCGCATTTTGTGTAATCACACCACCACTATTGTCGATCTCCTTTTGCGGAACCGGCCATACCGCATGTACTACAGGGTCAAAGGTACGTGCCGGCCAGACCACAGTACCATTCACACCGTGACTAGGCTTAGCGTATGCCGCCTGTGCATCCCCCCAGCGTACCAAATCCCGGTGACGGTCGGACAACTCTCCAGCCAACTCACAGCGGCGTTCCTTTTTCAAATCTGCCATCGTTGCTCCCGAAATTGGGGTTAAACCTGCACGAGCGCGAATTTTATTGATTTCGGCGTCCGCACTTTTCCCCTGCATCAATTCTGCTTCAGCCTTGATCAGGATAACTTCGGCAAAACGAAGTAGCGGTGGGTTCAGATCAGTAGTTGGATGATCACCATTAGGGCTAATGTGTGTGCCTACCGGATTGGCGTATTTAAAAGGATCCATGTATTTGTTGAACTGGTAACCGGACAAGCTGTTGTCTGAGCTGTAGGTCCTGGTCGCACCGAAAAAGGTGAAGGTGTCACCTGGTGCCAGGATGGTGGCCGACCTGCGTTTATCGCTAGCCTCATAAGCTTCAAACAATTCTTTTGTTGGTGTATAGTAGCCCCAGCCATTATACAGACCCCAACCCTTATTCTCAAGCATTACACCAGGGAGAATACTTCCCCAACCGCCATCACCACGCGGTGTACTGTAGGCAGACCAGATATATTCAGTTCCCCAGTTTTTCTCGGCCTTAAACACATCCGCAAAATTGGCTTCCAAGGCCCTGTTTCCAAGATTAATTACAGAATCTGCATATAGCTCCGCATTGGCCCAGTCCTTTTTGTACAGGTATACTTTTGACAGGTAGGCCCAGGCAGCAACTTTATGCGGCCTTCCGTAATCGCCAGTCGAAAGCGCAGAAAACATCGGTAACAGGTTTGCGGCTGTTTTCAACTGTCTTTCTATGTAGTTGTAGTTTTCGGTAACATTTGCCGCCCTGGGTGTAGGATTTGGATCATTTGCATTTTCAGGCGTCACTAACGGCACACCCGCACGATCATCTCCATAGTTGGCAGCCAGCTGAAAGTACATCAGCGCACTTAGAAAATGTGCCTCACCTAGATACCTGTTCTTAAGTGCAGCATCAATATCTATACCTGGAAGGTTGTTGATCACATCGTTGGCCGACTTAATGGTTGCATAACGCATGGACCATTGATCACTGGTATATCCGGCAGAAACAGCGGCAGAATTAAAGTTCCTTATATTCTCTGCTTGACCATTTGACCGCCCTGTAACCATATCATCACTAGCATTGATGTACCACATTAAGCCACGCCCGTAGAATTCTTCCTCGTCGAACTTTCTGTACATGGCATTTACACCCTTCAAGGCATCCTCATGTGTGCGCCAGAAGTTTCCTTTTGATGGTTCGCCCTGAGGGGTAATATCAAGTTGTTTGCTGCAGCCGGATAACACAGAACCTACAACCAGGGATGCAAATAGAATGTAACAATATCTGATATTCATTGGAGTATTTTTAATTGTAAAACTGTTTAGAAATTAACATTCAAACCGAACAAGACCGATCTGGCTTGAGGATAACGACCAAGATCAATACCGTTAAGCTCCGTACCAACCTCAGGGTCAAACCCAGTGTATTTTGTAATGGTGAAAAGATTGTTTGCCGTTACATACAGACGCAGGTTACTTATTTTCAGCCTGTCCAGGAACTGCTTTTTTAAGGTATAACCTAATGTCACGTTTTTAATCCTCAGATAAGAACCGTTCTCCAGGTAAAAATCTGAAGTGTTACTGAAGTTTCCATTTGCATCACTTGCCGAAACACGTGGAATAGTACCTCCAGTGTTTGTCGGTGACCATGCATCTAAAATGGCCGCATCTTTATTGTAGTTCTGACCCGAAGCAGCATTCAATGTGGTATACTTCATACCATTGAATATTTTGCCCCCCTGTGCACCCTGTGCAAAAAGGTTGAAATCAAAATTCTTATAATTCGCATTGAAGCTAAAGCCATAGGAAAAATCCGGAAGGGCACTGCCATCAAACATCCGGTCATTATTGTCAATCTTTCCGTCGCCGTTTTGATCCACAAATTTCAGGTCGCCCGGAACAGCGTTTGGCTGGATTACAGCACCACTGGTCGATTTGTAGCTGTTAACTTCTTCTGTGCTCTGGAATATTCCATCTGTTTTAATCACATAGTAAGAATATAACGCCTGGTCAATCTGAATCCTTAATGGATCAAGAACTGCCCTTACATTCTGATTTGTGGGGATACTGGTAAGTTCGTCCGGCAATGAAAGCAATCTGTTCGTAGATCTGGTAAAAGTCAGATTCATGCCGTAGGTGAAGGCGTGATCATCCTTGTTTCTGAAGTTAATGCCAAATTCAGCACCCCTATCCCGGAATAATCCTCCATTAACCCACTGGCTTTGAACACCTGTTGTACTGGTAAGCAGTTTTTCAACAATCATATTATCCGTTTTCTTCACGAAATAATCTGCACTAAGTGTTAGCCTGTTATCAAATACGGCTGCATCTAAACCAATGTCAGTTTGTTTTGAACTTGCCCAGGTAAGATTAGGGTTGGCCAACACCCCCTCATAATACCCAGTAAACAAGGCCGGATCGGCACCTAAATAAATCTGACTCTTGCTTAATAAAGGATTTACAGAGCTCGCAGAAAGGCTACCAAGATTTCCCAACACGCCATAACTTCCTCTTAGTTTTAATTGACTCAACCAGGTTATATCTTTAAGAAAATTCTCTTGAGAAATTACCCAGCCTGCCGACACTGAACCGTAGTTCTGGAAACGGTTCTGTTCCGAAACCAAAGAACTTCCATCACGTCTTCCAATCAAGGAAAGCAGGTATTTTGAATTATAATCGTAATTAAGTCTTGCCAGATAAGATACCAGGGCTGTAGTTGTGTTGTAACTTGATGAAGGATAGATCTCGTTTGCATTCTGCAGGTATCGATAATCTTCAGACTCATCATCAAAACCCTGTGCATAGATAGAAGTACCCTTATAATTGGTATTCTGGTAGGTAAAACCGCCAAGTGCATTTAAGTGGTGTAACCCAAAATTATGGTCATACGTTAACGTCTGCTCGGTAAGTAAATCGGTATTGCTTGACGAATTCTGCGTGAGTCTGTTGAAGTCAAAGATCTTTCCGATCTCAGGCACTTTCGTTACAAACTCTTTATAGAAGGTAGACCCTTTTGTAACCGCGACACTAGATCTGAACTTCAAGTCTTTCGAGAAACTCACTTCAACATAGGGGTTCACATTAATGGTTTGTACCGGATTATCTACATCTAAACGCTTCAGATAAGCTATCGGATTTATTACATCCCCATAAGCACCTGCATATTGCGCCGGTAACCCGGAAAATCCGCCAGACTCATTGTATACCGGTACGCTTGGTGGATAAAAAAGGGCTGATATGATTGCACCTGTGTATCCACTTGTTGTATTTCCGGTATTGCCATTTGTATTTGAATAGAACATGTTTTCGCCAATCTTTAACCATGGCGCGACCTGATGGGCAGCGTTCAACCTGAAATTATAACGCCTGCCATAGGTATTCTGTAAAATGCCTTCCGTATTTCTGTAATCAAAACCCGTATAGAAATTCGAAGTTTCATTTCCGCCGCTCATACCGAAGCTATACTCCTGCTGAAAGCCGGTACGGAATACTTCATCTACCCAGTTGGTCCGCGTAATTTGTCCATCTGGATAAATACTCGCATCGAAAGCAGGATTGCGCGCTGTTCCCGCATTATCTGCGGCAAGATTGGATACTGCAGCATATTGCGCAGCATCCAAGGCTTCAACTTTATTCCAGGGACTTTGAAAGCCACTTTTCACATCCAGATTTACGGAAACTTTACCTGCCTTGCCTTTCTTAGTGGTAACAAGAATTACCCCTCCAGAAGCCCTGGCACCATAAATTGCGGCCGAGGCGTCTTTTAATACCGATATAGATTCAATATCATTAGGGTTTAAATTTGGTGTGCCCGTAAAAATAGCACCATCCA
>DDAD01000029.1:24430-24624 GCA_002333205.1 Pedobacter sp. UBA2067 | reverse complement strand
TATACCCTTAAGCGAAAACTATGAATAACGACACGCCTAAAAAAACCAACGAGAGACCGGACAGCAATTATCAGGAAGAAGTGCCGAAAGACGGCCCACCCTCTTCAGACCATGCTGTTGTGCAACCAGAAGACAAAGACTACAATGCGGAAAATGCAGATATGTCTGGGCCGGCTAAGCGCAAGGGCACTGAC
>DDAD01000029.1:10040-24425 GCA_002333205.1 Pedobacter sp. UBA2067 | reverse complement strand
TGCGCCTGTTTTAAAAATTTCATGAGTACTTTTTCATCATTCTCCATCGCTGCGATGGAGTTTGGTTTTTCACGGTGTATCTTCTTCAGATACCTGCCGAGCTGATCGTTTTCAAAAGCTTCTAATAGTAGCGGATACACATAGGAGCTTTTGCAAACGGCGCGGGTATTGCCCAGCTTGCCGGCAACACAGTCGAGCACCTGAACCACAACCTTTTTTTTCTTAATCACTTCCACTGGATCTGCGGTACAGATGGCTAGCTGCCTTAAGGCTTCCAGTGTTCCACCCCAGGTTCGGAAATCTTTAGCCGTAAAATCAGCACCAGTAATTTCCTTGATATAGTTATTGATCTTTCCCGAGTCTACCGACCGTCGCTCTCCCCCTTTAGTATAGTATTGAAAAAGTTCCTGTCCGGGGATTTCCTTACAGGTCTTCACCAATTTGATAAGTGATTTGTCCGTAAGGCTCACATCGTGTTTTACGCCTTTCTTGCCTACAAAACTCAAGGTGAGTTTATCATCGGTAAACTTGGCATGTTTATCTCTTAAGGTACTTAGACCATAGGTTCCATAAAGGTCTTTATAGGATTCATTACCGATGCGGATGAGCGTCTTCTGCATAACCTGTACGCAGATGGCAAGCACTTTCCGTTCATCGAAGTCTTTTCGTTTTAGATCTTTGGCAATACGCTTTCTTGCTTCCGGCAGGGCTTTTCCGAACTCCAGCAATCTGAAGTATTTACTGTCTGAGCGTCTGGAAGTCCATTTAGGGTGGTACCGATATTGTTTACGTCCGGCGGCATCAATACCTGTAGCCTGCAGGTGCGCATTTTTTTTCTTGGCGATCCAGACGTTTGTCCATGCTGGTGGCAATACCAGCGCTTTAATCCGCTCCAGGGCTTTCTCATCGGTAATCCGATTGCCCTTTTTATCTTCGTAGTAAAAGTTTCCCGGTTCTCCTTTCCTGTATATTCCTGGCATCTGATCAGTTAGATACACCAATCCGCTTAATTTGATCTCTTCCTCCGTCTCAACCATGTTTTTTAGGAAAATTGATTTAAGTTTGTTCTTTATTGCGCATTTACAACACAGGATTATGAGAATAGTTTTCATGGGTACCCCCGATTTTGCCGTCGCTTCTTTGCATGCTTTACTTGAAGCAGGACATGACATCGCAGCAGTAGTAACTGCGGCAGATAAACCAGCAGGAAGAGGTCAAAAAATCCATGAAAGTGCTGTAAAGCAGTATGCAGTATCCAAGGGCTTGAAAGTGCTTCAACCACTTAAGTTAAAAGATCCTGAATTCCTGAGTGACCTTGAAGCTTTGAAGGCAGAGGTACAGGTGGTTGTTGCTTTCCGGATGCTGCCGGAGGTGGTTTGGAACATGCCACCTAAAGGAACTATCAATCTACACGCCTCGCTTTTGCCCGACTACCGTGGTGCAGCGCCAATTAATCACGCCATCATCAATGGAGAAAAGGTTACCGGCGTGACCACCTTCTTCCTGAAACACGAGATCGATACAGGTGATGTAATTTTTTCAGAACAGGTGAACATTGGTCCTGACGAAACTGCTGGTGAATTACACGATAAACTAATGGAAACAGGCTCCCGATTGCTTGTAAAAACGATTGATGCCATTGAGAAGAACGAATACCGGGAAGTGCCACAGGCCATCACTGCGGAGCAAAAACATGCGCCCAAGATCTTCAAGGAGTTTTGCGAGATCAACTGGAGCCAACCCGCACAAAAAATCCACAATCACATTCGCGGATTGAGTCCGTACCCAGCTGCTTTTACTAAACTGCAGGGCAAAAATCTTAAAGTTTTTAAAGCAATACTGGAGCTTGGGGAAACTAAGGAAACCGCCGGCACGTTTGTGACGGATGGCAAAACGTTCCTGAAGTTTGCTGCAGCGGACGGCTATCTTTCACTTGAAGATATCCAGTATGAAGGTAAAAAAAGGATGCAGGTTGGGGAATTTCTTAGGGGCATGCGCTTGTAACGCCCGCCCCATTTCAGTAAACTGTTATATGCTTAGAACTATAATCGCTTATAAGATGTGTTTTTAGAGCGGGATGGTTTCGTTCAGAAGTGCACTCAACATCTTGGCGTTCTCGTTGAAGTACCTTTTTCTGCCGTAGCCCATTACCCATCTGATACCCCCTACGGCATTTGTGATAAAGACCTCCTCCGCTTGTTTCAAAACTTCAGGGTTTAACTGTGCTTCGGTAATGGAGATGCGCTTAGACTTTGCAATTTCCATAACAACACTACGCATCACTCCAGAGACACAGCCCTCCGACAAGGCAGGTGTGTAGATTTCCTTTTCATAAACCACGAAAATATTGGAGGTCATGCTTTCGCATAAGAAGCCCTGCTGATTTAGCATGAAGACATCATCTAAATTATTCTGCTTCTTATGCAGCCCTGCCATGACATATAGCAAAGCATTGCTGGTTTTGAAGTTCGAAAGTTTATTAATGGGCTTGGTGATTTCATCGTAAACATCCACAATTAATCCCCTTTTATTTAGCTGGTAATCCGTATCCGGCAGTGGTGTTGCTTCAAGCACATACCCAGCGGAGTTACTCTCGGGTGTGTACAGGCCTTCTCCTTCCCGGTAAATGGAAAGTCGTAAACGGACATCTCCGCGTAAGCGGTTCCGTTTCACCAACTCCACGGCCTTCTGCTTCAGAAAGTACTCATCCATCAGGCTGCTGCCATCGAGCTTCAAGGCTTTCATGCCCGCCATTAGGCGATCGGCATGCTGCTCAGGGTACATCAGTTTACCATTACACATCCGCATGGATTCAAAAAGACCGTCGCCAAACTTAAACGATCGGTTGGATACCGGAAGTGCCGGCTGATTTGCTAAAATGAAATTGTCGTTGTGTAATATATATTCTTGCATTTATTATTGTGGCTGTACGATGTAGTTTCTCCATTTATGAAGCACTGCTGCAAAGTCTGCTGGCAATGGTGCTTCAAATTCCATATATTCTTTTGTTGTAGGATGAATAAATCCTAATGTTTGTGCATGCAGCGCCTGCCTTGGCATTAGATCAAAGCAGTTTTGTACATACTGTTTGTACTTGGCGTAAGTTGTGCCTTTTAAAATCTTGTCACCTCCATAGTTTGCATCATTGAACAAAGGATGGTGAATGTGCTTCATGTGTGCCCTGATCTGGTGCGTACGACCAGTTTCCAGTTCGCAACTTACCAAGGTTACATAGCCTAAACGTTCAAGCACCTTATAATGTGTTACCGACCACTTACCTTTTTCTTCATCGTCATAAACATCCATGACAATCCTGTTCTTGGCACTTCTGCCAATATAGCCGGTTACGGTGCCATCTTCTTCAATATCGCCCCATGCCAATGCAATGTATTTTCGGGTAATGGTATGATCAAAGAACTGTTTGGCAAGCTTGGTCATGGTTATTTCGTTCTTGCTGATCAGCAATAAGCCCGAAGTATCCTTGTCAATGCGGTGAACCAAACCTGGTCTACCTTCATTACCCGGAAGCTGCGGTAGTTGCTCAAAGTGAAAAGCCAGAGCATTAACAAGTGTACCGTGGTAATTGTTGTAACCAGGGTGCACTACCATGCCTGCAGGCTTGTTTACCACTAGCAGGTCAGCATCTTCATAAACAATGTCCAGTGGGATGTCTNNATCGCGTGGTGGGTGTGCAAATACAATGGAAATCTCATCCGCAGGCTTAACTTTATAACTCGCTTTGACGGTCTTTTGATTTACAAGCACATTACCCGCATCGATCGCGTTCTGCACCCGATTTCTGGAGGCGTTCTCTATGCGCCCCATTAAAAACTTATCAATTCTTAATAATGATTGACCTTTATCAACAACAATATTAAAATGTTCGTATAAATCCTGCTCCTCTAAGTCTACCTCTGCGTTGATATTTTCCATTTTGCAAAACTAAACTTTAAGAATTACATTCTTGTAAAAGAAATTGGTGCAGATTAGGGGATTAGATGCCTGATTTGGCATATTAAATAGATTTATGTGAATAGCGGCCCAGAGATTATCTTTACCTCATGTTTGAACAGGTTTATAGTCCGCTTCAAAAGATCAATCATCCGCTCCTCAAAAACTTCTATGTTAAACGGGATGATTTAATCGATCCTTATATATCCGGCAACAAGTGGCGAAAATTAAAATATCTGCTTAAACAAGCACAAACCGCCAATAAAACCCACCTGGTAACTTTTGGTGGAGCCTTCTCGAACCATCTGGTTGCTACTGCAAGTGCGGCAGCAAGGGCGGGACTCAGGTCGACTGCATTCGTTCGGGGAGAGTCAGTTGAAAACGACATGCTACTACNNTACTACTTTGTAAGTTATTTGGAATGCAGCTGATCTTTACGAGCCGCGAAAGCTATAAAGATAAACCGATGCTTTTCGATCAGTATTTCGGGAACCAGAAAGATGCATTTTTTATAGATGAAGGTGGAGCTTCGGCAGAAGCTGTTCAGGGTTGCGCTGAAATCATTGCCGAGCTGCCAGTAGATGTTAATCTGCTTTTCTGTGCTGCAGGTACGGGAACTACCGCGGCGGGCTTAATGCAGGGAATTTGGAATCATAACCGTCAAACGGAATTGCATGTTGTTCCGGTGTTGAAAGACGGTGTATTTATCCGTACGGAGATGGAAAGATATGTGCGGGTAGATCACCAGCTGGTACTACATACAGACTATCATTTTGGCGGATACGCCAAAACACAGCCTGCGTTGTTGGAATTTCTACAGCAATTTTCCAGCAATTACGGCCTGCTTACCGATCCGGTGTACACTGCCAAGATGTTTTTTGGAATCTTCGACCTTGCTGCGAAAGGCATGATCGATAGAGAAGCCAAAGTTGTTGCACTGCACACTGGCGGCTTGCTTGGGCTACTTGGCATGAAGGACAAATTGGAAAAGATGTTAATATAACGATTATGGATACTACATTAAAGCGCTTATTGGGATACCATAGCTGGGCGATGGACCGCCTGTTCCATCACATTGCAGCACTACCTGCAGTGCCGCAAGCATGCCTGAAGCTTAGTCAGCATGTTGTAAATGCCGAATCCATCTGGGTCAGCAGGATTAAAGGTGAAAAGCCAGTGATTGGCGTATGGGAAGAGCGACCTTTTGAAGATTGCCTTAAGCTACACCAAAGAAGTATGGAGCTATTGAAGGCAATAATCGAGGGAGATCAGGATTTAGAATGTGTGATCGATTATGTCACGACCAATGGAGACCCTTTTTCAAACAGCATACATGATATACTGATTCATGTGCTAAATCATGCCACTTATCACCGGGCTCAAATTGCCACGGAATTAAGATTGAATCGTATAGATCCCGTCAATACCGACTATATTCTATATGTAAGAAGCTGATTGCGGGCATAACACCTTTTTCGGGCTNNCCTACAGGTCCTGGTAAATTGGGTCGAAGGTTCATGCGAGGCAGCAGGTGGTACATTCGTACTCCTGCAAGAGCGTACGAACAATACTGTTGTAAGTAGCACTGCTGACTCTTTATCAAGTCAAATACAAAAGACCTTACACGATGTTTCTAGAACTGGCATGCTTAATCCCTGGGCGACAGTTCAACAGGAGAAGCAGGCTTTATGGATTGATAATGATGAAAGTCGCTGGCCCGAGTTTACCCGCCTCGTAAATGAACTCGGATACAAATCGCTTTGGATTTTTCCACTACTCAACCGCAGGCAGACGTTCCTGGGAAGCATTTCAATACTCCAGAATACTTCCGGGAAACCAACAGAAAACGAGCTACAACTCTTAACACTGGCATGCAAAACTGCAGTGCTTGCAATTGTACTTGATACCAATCAGAAATCTGAACTGGACGCTCAGAAGCGCGTCGAGCGTGCAGAAGAGACCAGTCGCTTAGCAATTGAAGGTGCAGACCTGGGTACTTTCGACATGGATGTTAGTCAGGGAACGTTGGAATGGAGTAAGCGCTGCCGCGAAATGTTTGGCATTTTCTCAGACAACCCCATCAGCTATGAGGATGATTTCCTTCCCAATGTACATCCGGACGATCTGCAACTTGCCCATCAGGCTGTAGAGGATGCTTTTAATTTCGAGAAATCTAAGGGACACTACGATGTTGAGTATAGAACCATCGGTAAGTCCGATAAAAAGCTACGTTGGATCAGGGCTAAGGGTCGAACAATTTTTAGTGATACTGGTGAGCCCGTCCGCTTGATTGGAACTGCTCTGGAAATTACGGAAAGTAAGATGAATGAACTTCGTAAAAATGACTTTATTGCTATGGTAAGTCATGAACTGAAAACTCCGCTTACCTCCATAAAGTCCTATGTACAGATGGTGCTTTCAAAAGCCAAAAAGTCTGATGACGCCTTCGCACTAAATGCACTTTCCCGGGCTGAAACCCAGGTAAACAAGATGGTGGGTTTAATCCGCGGCTTCCTTGATACTTCAAGGATTCAAAGTGGTCAAATGCAGCTAAATGTGGAAACCTTCAGTCTGAAGGAGTTGAAATCTGAGATTGTAGACGACATTCGTGCGATGGATGACAGCTGCACTATCTCGAGAATTGGCTGTCCCGATATCCAGATTACCGGCGACCGCGATAAGATTGGGCAGGTACTTAACAATCTGCTAAGTAATGCCATAAAGTACTCGCCAAAAGGAAGTACCATAGCNNGCAATTGGTTGCCAGGTAACTGATACCACCGTACGCGTAATCGTTAAAGATGAGGGCCGCGGTGTGCCTGAGGAACAGCAAGACCGGTTGTTTGACC
Organism: Pedobacter sp. UBA2067; assembly: GCA_002333205.1. Taxonomy (GTDB): domain Bacteria; phylum Bacteroidota; class Bacteroidia; order Sphingobacteriales; family Sphingobacteriaceae; genus Pedobacter. The sequence continues at coordinate 17,625 of DDAD01000029.1, read as the reverse complement.
GCTTCTACCGGGTTGCCAACGACACAACACGAAATGTACCAGGGTTTGGAATTGGCCTTTACTTATCTGCTGAGATCATCAAGCTCCACAAGGGTGAGATCGGTATGTACAACAATCCTGCGCCTGAACGGGGAGCCACTTTCTATTTCACGCTACCTTACAGGCAAGATTAGGGTTAGATCAAGAATTGACATAAGCTTCATTCTCTAGGCCTGCTTCCAATACGTAACCTTATTGTGTATGTAGGCGTTTGTGAAAACATATTTTCGGTAGCACCTGTTTTATTCTAAAAACCTGCACCATGGAAAACGAAGAAAATCAAAAGGACCTTGAAAAAGGCAATAACATGAATGAACAGTCTGAAGGAAAGCCGAACACCGAAAACGGCGATCTGGATTACACAGAAAACGAAGTTGAATATGCTGATGGACACGGCACCTTACTTGACGAGGAGATTGATGATCAGGACGAGCAAGCCTCTAAAGAATAAAGTCCGAACGCGCCCCTAAGCGCGTTTTTTGTTTTAACGCAAATCACTATCTTCATAGTCAAAAAACTAACCAAATGAACCGTCTCAAATTTCTTTTACTCTTTGTAGCCATCCAATTTATCTTTCTGACCAGCACTTTTGCTCAAAAGCAGTTTAAGGTTTTACTTGTAACCAGCACGAAAGGCTGGCATCATGAATCCATACACGCAGGTGTACTCGCCATTCAACAACTCGGCTCCAGGAACTTTTTCGATGTTGTATTATGGGAAAACCCAGGTGGTTTCACCGATGAATACCTCAAGCAGTTTCAAGCAGTGATTTTTCTAAATACTACCGGCGACATTTTTGATGCNNCCAAAGTTCCCGGGCTTACAGGGATTTGAGAATGACAAACTCTGGACCGAAGAATGGTATGAATATGGACCGGAAAAAGTAAGCGGGTTGAACTATATTCTCGGTGTAGATGAGTCCAGCTATAGCCCGAAGGCCGACTGGGGCGGCAGAGGAAAGGGTGCAGGAATGGGAAAATTACACCCTATAGCATGGTACCACGAATTTGACGGCGGTAGAGCTTTTTACACAGGTCTGGGGCACCTGGCAACCAATTTTTCTGAACCTGCGTTTTTGAATCATCTTTATGCCGGCATATTTTGGGCAGCCACAGGTAAAAAATAAGCGGGCGCTTTATAAAGCTAATGTACCACCTGAATTGTAATATGCAATTCAGGTGGTACATTATGGATTAATTAGCGAAAAGATATTTGATCCCGATATTAGTACGTTGTATACAAGCATTGAAAATTGTATAATTACTAATTGGTGAGGTAAAGTGGTAATTACCAAATAGCTCTACTTTTTTCTTTATCACTATCCCTGCATTTAATGCAGGTGCGAAGTTAAGTCGCTCCAGCTCTACCCCATCCTCCTCAATTCTCAACATGTCGGTGCGGATCACTTTAGTCGCAATTTGGTTATTCTTATAAGAGACCAGGTTTATACCTAAACCTACACCTCCATACACTTTCAGTGCTGGAGTATTATAGAAGTTGTACAAAGCTTGTGGAAATAGTGTCAGGCCATAGCTGTCGAACGTATGCTGTTGATAAGCATAAACGCGGTCAACCGCCGTGGTCTTTATATCCCCTTTAGCCATTAAGAAAGACAATTCCAGACGATATATCATCCTGCCAATATTAGGATTTGCCAATAAATCTATACCAGCAGTCAGCATTGGCGTATACGAGGTTTTTTGGGTCGTAACGGGTCTGTTAAACTGTGATTCTCCGGCATAGCTCAACTTGTTGATGCTTAATCCTGCACCGGCAAAGAAGCGGAAGCTCGCTTTTTCTTTAACGAGTTCCTGACCGTTAATTCTGGATATCTCCTCCAGCAACGGTGTCTTCGAGTATCGAAGGTTGATAATTCTTCTGGAGTCTGCTTGCTGGTAGAGATTGTATTTTAACATGAATGCGATAAGCTGACGCTTGTATCGTTCATTTATCCTGGTTTTCCCCGATTCATTCAGGTAATAGGTATTTATGATCAATTCTTCAGGTTCACTGGCATCTTTGTCTAGCAAATAAAAGCGCGTTTTGTTGTCATCTGTATAGGCGTAAAAATTTACGTTCTTTCCTTTTTGGATAACTTTCAGGAAAACAGAATCCCGGATTGATGTTGTATCCTGGCCATACGACAATTTTTCAATTCGGGCATTACTCTGACTGATGTTTACTAAAAATCGCTCGTAAGATTCGACTCCAGCAATGTTGATTGCGCTTGCATTTTGTCGGTTGTAACTTACGGCATCACCTTTTGAAGCAGTTTTGAATGAAACAGATTTTGGGTTGTTAGCGTTTTCCTTGTAGTCGATAAAACCGTTGATGGTATCTTTATCATTGGTGACCACATAACCTTTCTGGTAATTGGATTGAGCCCGACTCAACATTGGAATCAAGAGCATTGAGAGCAAGAAGTAGCGTTTCATTTAAAAATAATTTACGCTGAAGATAAATCTTTTTCTGAAATACGCACCGAACATGATATCGGTTGTGAAGCTTATTGTTCCACACTATCTTTTAGCGTTTTGATTTTACTTTCAATTGCCTTGAGTGGCAAGAAAAGCAGCAAAACGGCTTTCAAGTCCTTTATACCTGTTGTCGAGTTCTGAATGCAGGTTGGTATCTTGATGACGCTCAGCCATTTGCAGTAGCTGGTTCAAAAGTGAGAAACCAAGCTGCGTTTCTTGCCCGCCAACAAAGCTATTTTTACTTGTGCAAACATCCGCAACATAGATGAGCTCCTTTTCAATATAAGCTGCAGTTTTCCTGATCATAGCTGCCGCGCCTTTAGTATCATTCAAGGCGTACAGATGTTCCGCTAACATCGTTCTGCCGCCAGCGATATACATACTTTGAATATCATCAGGCATTACTTCAAAGTATTTCTTCAGGAGGATTTTTGCTTTTTCCGGCTTTCCCTGGTCAACCAGACCGCCTATAGCGGTATTGAAAATAGTCGTCAAATTAGCGACCTGCCTGCGGGATTCCGGATCCAAATATTTAGCAGCTTTCAAGTTGCCAAAGGTGAATTTAGCATGGATATTTTCGAACAAAGCATCGGGATTGCTTAACGGCCTTCGGTTGGAAGTATCAGGCTGAAGTGGTGTAAGTCGGAGCACCAGCCCTTCGTTGTACAGGTAGTTGTTCAAACCATTGAACTGTTCTGGCGGCATACCGGCTGTGAAGTAAATGGGCCGTTCCCAGTTGTTATGCACGAGGATATCAAACATTGCTAGTGTCCCTTTAGTAACAAAGCCCTTATTATAGGTCCAGGTCAAGGCGGGCGCCAGACGGCTGGAATCCTGAAGATCAATCGCCTTATTTTTTAAAGCGGCTGCTTTGTCGACTGTAAGCCTGAAGTTTTTTGTTGGCAAAAAATTTTCCCTGGTTCCATCCTGGAGCTGCAGCTTATCATCCGGATTGTCTGACAACAAAAGACCCAGTATGTTTTCCAGCTCTACGTCGCCTTCCACCTTGTAATCTTGAAAATACATGATGTCTCGGGTTCCCTTGGCATACTGTTCCGCTGTCATCGAGATCGGTAAGGGCGCTGAAGCATTTTGAATTCTCTTCATGCCGTTGATATACCATTCTGCATCGAATAAGCTTAAATTCACGAGACGTACATCCGGACGAACGCCTTCCACCTCCTGAATGTACCACAAAGGATAAGTATCATTATCCCCGTAGGTGAACAAGATGGCATTCGGTGCCAGGGACTCCAGGTAATTTTTTGAAAGATCATGTGCAACCAGCTTATCCGAACGATCATGGTCATCCCATCCTTCCGCCGCCATCAATACTGGTGCTGCTAAAAGGCTTATTACAATTGCGGAAAGTCCCGCTAACCGGGCATTCAACTTTTTCCCCAGCCATTGCCAAAGGGCGAGAACGGCTAGCCCGATCCAGATGGAAAAGGCATAAAAAGAACCGGTGAAAGCATAGTCCCGCTCTCGAGGTTCGAGTGGGGTTTGGTTCAGATATAATACAATGGCGATTCCCGTGAAGAAGAAAAGCAAAGCAACAATTCCTGCATCATGCTTTCTTCGTTTAAAGTGCCAAACCATTCCAATTACACCCAGAATCAAGGGTAGAAAATAAAAACGATTGTATCCGTTGTTCTCCGTGATCGATGGCGGCAAATGCTCCTGGTTGCCAAGTCGTAGCGCATCGATGAACTTGATTCCGCTCAACCAATTGCCTTCAAAGTAATTCCCGAAACCCTGCGTATCATTTTGCCGGCCCACGAAGTTCCAGAGGAAATAACGAAAATACATATGCCCAATCTGATAGGAAAGCAAAAAGCCAACATTGTCAACCAGACTTGGAAAATGGCTATCATCGAATCGCATCCATTCCTTGTAAAAGTCCGGATGACCATTCCGGTCGCCATGCATCCTGGGCAGCAATGTAGTCCGATCATAGACATATTCCATTTTTTTACCGGCAGGTTCATAGCGCTCGGCGCCCTTACGATATAGCGTAGCACCTTCCTTTACTTCAGTAATCTGCGAGTTATAGTTTGGTCCGGATAACAGTGGCCTGTCACCATACTGCTCCCGGTTCAGATAGCCCAGGAAAGAAAAGGCATTATCCGGATCATTGTTGTTTAAATTTGGATCTGCTTGTGCCCTGATTACAATCATAGCAAACGAACAATAGCCGAAAATGAGTAAAGTAACAGACAAGAGTCCCAGATTTAGCAATCTCCTCTGCTTCCGAATTGAATAACGGATACCATACACGAGGCTGCCGATCAGCAGTAAAGCAAATATGACGACTCCAACTCCGAAGCCCATCCCTAGCGTATTCACGAAAAATAAATCGAAGTATGCGCCAAAAGCAACTAAATACTGGATAATTCCATATTGGATTACCGCAAGTATGACAATCCCTATGATGAGGGTCTTCAGCATGCCTGCCTTCGAGGGTTCAGGTGTTTTCCTAAAATAATAAATAAAAGCCAGTGCAGGTATGGTAAGCAGATTTAGGAGGTGTATACCTATAGAGAGCCCCATCATGTAGGCAATAAAAAGCAACCAACGGTCTGACCTGGGCTCATCGGCCACAGTTTCCCACTTCAACATGGCCCAAANNAGGATAGCGCATAAACTTCGGATTCCACGGCTGAAAACCAGAAGCTGTCGGAAAAGGTGTACGCCAACGCACCGACAACTCCAGCACCCATGATAACCATGATCTGCTCCCGGTCGGGTTCGAGCGTCCTGCCAATCAGCAGTTTTCTAGCCAGCGCGGTTATGGTCCAGCACAAAAATAGTATTGTAAATGCGCTTGCAACTGCCGAGCCCAGATTCATAAAGTAGGCAACCCGGGTTTCATCACCCATGGCAAGCAGGGAGAAAAACTTCTCAATCATTAAGAACAAAGGCGCACCAGGCTGATGCACAATCTGCATTTTATCTGCCGCGGCAATAAATTCACCTGCATCCCAGAAGCTCATGCTGGGCTCCAGGGTAAGGATATAGGTTACCAATGCAACTATAAAACACAACCAGCCGGTAAGGTTGTTGATGCGAGAATATGTCATGTAAATCAGTTTTCCTGCCAGCCGATCTTGCTTGCAGAAGTTAATTTAAATACAAGTTCCTCGTAAACAAAGCCTTTAACATTAATTAACAATTACATGGGCAATATGAGAAATGGCTTGCACAGTATCCTGAAACATGGCTGTTTTAAAGTAGTTGGCGATTTTGATCTTGCTTTCGGTAAACCAGCAGGGGTATTGCCGCGGCAAATACAAATTCAGCAGAAACACTTGACAAGAAAATTTTCTCAAAGAAGCTTCTGTCCTGGCGAGTGAACATGACCATCACCGACGGTTTAAACCGCTCTACAGCTTCAGCCAAACGTTTAGAGAGCGGCTTTTCATAATCAAGCGCCTCAATGTGGGCAACGACCTGCTGCCTTGCAAGATCTTCCTGTATCTCACCAAGATCATGCACGCCAACGGTCTCCTCAACGATACTGCTAAAATGAACGAGTTCTAATGCAGCTTCAAGGGGATCTGAGAATTGGCGTACTACCTGCAATTCATCGTATAGGTTAAGGAGGTCTGAAGCGTAACAAACCGAGTGTATGGTAGAAGGTTGATATGTTTCTGGAACGGCAACAATGGGAACAGTGGATTTCTCCATGAGTGTAGAAGTTACTGAACCAAACCACCTCATTGTATGCCCCCCACCTTTGCGGGCTATACAAATGTACTTAATGTGATGTTGCTCGGCATAATGAACCAGGCTTGCCGGCACTGACGAACTATTCCGAACCACATACTCAGGATCAATGACCGTGCTGCCCGTACCCCCTGAAACCTCCATTACTTGTGCTTTCATCTGCTGCTCCAAACCGGCAAGTTCCTTCTGTTCGAAGTCCATGAAGAATTTCTCTGTCCATTTTACCGGCTTTAATATTTCAGTCACATGCATAAAGACAAGCTTAAATCCGCCTTGAGTGGCCAGCTGTAAGCCAAATCGAATAGCTGCTGCAGCGTTATCGGAGAAATCTGTTGTTACCAATATATGTTCCATGATGCTTAATTTATCTACAGATGTTTAAAAACCTTTATACTTAAAGATCGTCAATCTATTAGCATTTTTAATGCAAGCGGACATCTTTATAGGTGATATTGATCACACATTCCCGGCAGTTGCTATCCTACCACCTTTTCGTTACATTTGAGAGAACCAGTATTTTGCCTATGTATGAATTATCAGTTGATCCGCAACATGTAGCAGAGACATTAAGTAAACACATTTTAGCTGATGGCTTGGACCTAACCTTTGATATGGAGAAGAGCGAAGGTTGTTATATTTACGATTCCAAGTATAACCGCAAACTTCTTGATTTCTTCACTTGCTTTGCTTCCGTACCCTTGGGTTACAATCATCCAAAAATGCTTAACGATGAGGACTTCAAAAAGAACCTGTTGCAGGCGGCCATGGCTAACCCATCCAACTCGGATGTTTATACACAGCAATATGCAGAATTCCTGAAAACCTTTGATAGATGTGGAATACCCGATTACCTGCCACATGCTTTCTTTATAGCGGGCGGTGCACTGGCCGTTGAAAACGCCTTGAAAGTTGCCATGGACTGGAAGGTGCAGAAGAACTTCGCCAAAGGCTATAAAAAAGAAAAGGGCTTTAAGGTCCTTCATTTTGAAAGAGCCTTTCATGGGCGGAGCGGCTATACGCTGAGCCTTACCAATACCGCTGTCGATAAAACCAAATGGTACGCAAAGTTCGACTGGCCAAGGGTAACCGTGCCAACCATCAGGTATCCTTTAAGCGGTGATAACCTAAATACAGCAGTTGAAACCGAGCAGCAGTCGATACGCCAAATCAAGGCCGCATTCTTTGAACACAAAGACGACATCTGCGCCATCATTGTTGAGCCGATACAAGCCGAGGGCGGCGACAATCACCTTAGGGAAGCTTTTTTGATTGAGCTCAAGAAGCTTGCTGATGAGCATGAGGCTTTTCTGATATATGACGAAGTACAAACCGGGGTTGGCCTT
>DDAD01000029.1:377-10030 GCA_002333205.1 Pedobacter sp. UBA2067 | reverse complement strand
CTGGTGCCATCAGCATTACTCGGAACAGGCGAGGCCCGATATTCTTGTCTTTGGTAAGAAGATGCAGGTATGCGGAATCCTTGCCGGCAAAAAAGTGGATGAAGTTGAAAACAATGTATTCCGGGTGTCTTCCAGGATTAATTCTACCTGGGGAGGTAATCTGGTCGACATGGTTCGCTGTACACAAGTGCTGAATATTATAGAGGAAGATCGGCTTTGCGACAATGCAGCAGTGGTTGGACGCTATTTACTAGACCAGCTTGAAGGTTTCGCCAAACAACACGATAAGCTGAGTAATGTCAGGGGCAGAGGAATGCTTTGCGCTTTCGATCTGCCCAATACCGAGCTGCGGAATAAATTTATAGACACTGGCTTAAAACATCATGTAATGTTTTTAGGTTGTGGAAAGCAGACCATACGCTTTCGCCCCGCGTTGAACATGGAGAAACATCACATTGACCAAGGCATGGAGGTTATGGGCAAAATACTTCGTGAACTATAAACGCGATAGAAAAAGACTGATGAAGAACAAAAGAATAAACATCATTATCGGCGTATTGGTATTGCTTCTGGTGGGCTGGATGATCAAAGGAACATTCACCCAGCCCGGCATTGAAGACCTTAAAAGCGGTTTCAAAGAGGTAGCCAAGTACCGTAATGACAACAACACAGGTCCCATACAGTATGTATTTGCTGTTACTTTAAAAGACACCTTATCGGCAGAAATGATCACCTACGGTAACTTCAAACCGCACCTTAAAGGCGGAAACACCAAAGTTTACTTCTTCATGGAAGGCAGCAAAGTACCTACAACCATTACCGGCGGAAAACAAAACTTCTCGCCAGAGTTTAACTCCTCCTGGATCATGTTATATGAAAAAAGCGCGATGGGTAATGTCAGTTTAACAAAAAACCCGAACCAGCAATAACCTATCGCAAGTCGAAAAGATCATCTACACCAAGCAGTTTTCGGGAGGTAAAACCTTCTGCGAACGTTGTACCGATGGATTTTCCAAACTCCCTTGCACGGGCAAGTACACTTTCAAAAAACTCAGGGGAAGAAATGTAGGTTTCCGCATCATGGTGGTCAGGATTATAAAACTGCGTTTTGAAAGCCTTAATTGAAGCGATTTTCTGATCTATGAAGGGCGTAATATCTACAATGATATCAGGTTTGATGTACATATCCTGGATATACTGCAAGCTTAAGCGTGGCCTCCAGGGAAGCTGGGGAATACCGTGCAGCTGCGTATCAATCTTTACCAGTCCGGAAAGGAAAATGGAATCATTTACCAGGTCTCCCGCCCTTCCGTGGTCTGGATGGCGATCACCAAGTGCGTTACTTAGAATAATTTCTGGCTGATATTTCCGGATCATCCGGATAATCTGCNNNGCCACGAGTACCAAGTTCACCCCTTGTCAGGTCTATAATACCGACCTTTTTTCCCGCAGCGATATTTTTCAAAATGGTTCCTGAACAGCCCAACTCTGCGTCGTCGGGGTGTACAGCAAATACGAGTATATCTAGTTTCATGAATTCAACGTGTTTACCTGGCTATAACAAGCGCAGGATTTGCTTTTTAACTTTTGAAGCTAAGGGCTTCGTAAAGGGAAAGAAGTAGTCAACAACCTCCCCGTTCTGATTAATGAGATATTTATGAAAATTCCAGCGCGGGGTGGAAGTCAGCACACCATTAAGCTTTTTATCAGCCAGAAACTTATATAATGGATGGGCATGAGTTCCGCGGACCATCATTTTCTCAAATACTGGAAAGGAAACACCATAGTTCACCTGACAAAACTTGATAATTTCTTCACCCTCAAGAGGCTCCTGTCTACCAAAATCATTCGACGGGAAAGCGAGTACCTCAAAATTTTTATCCTTATAAGTATCCCTTAGTTCCTGTAATTCCTGTAGTTGGGCTACAAAACCACATGCTGAAGCAATGTTTACGATCAAAAGAACTTTCCCTTTATAGGTATCTAGATTTACGTTGGTTCCATTTAGCAGGTTTACCTTGAATTGGTGAATACTTTGAGGTTGTTCTGTCATGCTTTTATCTGTAATAACCCGAGGAAGCTATGATGGCTTCAATATCCCTGTCCTCCTGTGGGTCGTAGGTGCTCTTCAAATTATGTCCCACAACACGTGCGACTGACTGGTATACAAATGCGGTCAAACCACCTTTTGTTTGTTTAACGATGTCAAATGTAGTACGTCCGAGCTCCCGATCCACAAGTTTTGTCAATATTTTTCCTTGGGTTATGGTAAGTTCCTTAATTTCTTTATTGAACATCTGCTTAATTTCTGCGTCGCAAGCCTTGATCAATTTCTTTTGTTCCTTTTTATTACTGGTTAGCGCAATGTCTTTCTCCAGCTGCTCATATCTGCGCTTAGCGAACAAAGCATAGGGCATTACTTTCAGCACGTTATAGCGCAAGCGATTGAAAGCGGCACGTTCTTCGGGAGTCTTGAAGATCCTGACACCATAGATCGCAACTTCATGAAGTGGTATCCAGGGAATCATCTCACCATCGACGTTTGTTCCGGCCACTTTTAGGGTGTCATTCTTACCTCGAGGTGGAAACTTTACCTGGTCTGTAACCTGTGCAGAAGCGTTTATCGAGCCTGTAATAATGACAATCAGGAGAAAAATTAACCTATAAAATTTCATAAATTTATAATCCCACAAAGTTAAACCTAAATAAATATACTAGGTTTGGCATCAGCACTTTAATTTGTTAATAGATTGTCAGATAGCATACCATCTATCCGAATATAAGTGTTTAATACATAATGAAATTCGATACTACGAAAATAATACAAATGAAGAACACGTTGGTGATTGATTTGGAAGCTGAGAAGCAGGAAATATTGAAAAGATACCGGGCCCTGCTGCGTGCGTGTAAGCCGACCATGCAAAGGGGTGACAAGAAAGAAATTCGCAAGGCATTTGATATGGCACTAGAGAGCCATAAAGATATGCGCCGGAAGTCTGGTGAACCCTACATATACCACCCTATTGCCGTTGCGCAGATTGCGGCAGAAGAAATTGGCCTGGGCACAACCTCCATCGTCTGTGCATTGTTACATGACGTAGTGGAAGATACCGATATGACCCTGGAGGATATTGAAAGGGAATTCGGTAAAAAGACTGCCAAGATCATAGACGGACTGACCAAGATATCCGGGGTATTTGACTACAACAGCTCTCTGCAGGCAGAGAATTTCCGGAAGATGTTGTTAACCCTCGCTGATGATGTTCGGGTGATTCTGATCAAGCTTGCTGACCGGCTTCATAACATGCGTACCATGGACTTTATGCCGCGGCAGAAGCAGCTGAAGATCGCCTCAGAGACCATTTACCTTTATGCACCCCTAGCCCACCGTCTGGGACTTTACGCCATCAAGTCTGAACTTGAAGACCTTTCCATGAAGTATCTGGAACCAGATACCTACAAATACATTGCTACACAACTGAATGAGAAAAAAGCTGAACGAAACCTTTTCATTAAGAACTTCGTAGAGCCAATCCGCGAGATATTGGAAGAACAAGGCTTGGAAGCTGACATTTATGGCCGGCCGAAGTCTATCCATTCGATCTGGAACAAGATGAAGAAAAAGAATATCCCGTTTGAGGAGGTTTACGACCTTTTCGCCGTAAGGATCATCCTGAAGAGTGCACCGGAACAGGAGAAGGCGGAATGTTGGAAGGCCTACTCCATTGTTACCGATCTTTATCGTCCAAATCCAGATAGGTTGCGCGATTGGGTATCCTCACCTAAAGGTAACGGCTATGAATCTCTGCACACTACAGTGATGGGTCCTAAAGGGCAGTGGGTGGAAGTTCAGATCCGTACGGAGCGTNNAGGTTTTGCCGCGCACTGGAAGTACAAAGAATCCAGTTCTGATAATGGACTTGACCAGTGGATCATGAAAGTGCGTGAGATGTTAAGCAATCCTGAAGCGAATGCGCTCGACTTCCTGGACGATTTCAAAATGAACCTCTTCTCTGATGAGATCTTCATTTTCACACCTAAGGGGGCCTTGATACAGCTGCCACAAGGTGCTACGGCCCTGGATTTTGCCTTCGAGATCCATACGGACGTGGGTGCCAAGTGTATAGGTGCAAAGGTGAATCATAAGCTGGTACCACTTTCCTATAAACTACAGAATGGTGACCAGGTGGAAATCATCACTTCCAGCAAGCAGATGCCGAAGGAGGACTGGCTGAACATCGTTGTTACTGCAAAAGCGAAGTCCAAGATCAAAAGTTCACTCAAAGAAGAGAAACGGAAGATTGCGGAAGAAGGCAAGGAAATGCTGGAACGTAAGCTTAAGTCTCTTAAGATCACCTACAACACCGACAATCTCAACAAACTTAGCTACTTCTTTAAACTGCCTTCAACGCAGGAACTATTTATCTCTGTAGCCCAGGGTAAAATAGAACTTAAGGACCTTAAGGACTATGTAACCAGTGAAAAAGAAATTGAAAACCGTGGTGCCGAACGCAATGACAATCAACAGATCGAAGCATTATTAACGAAGGTTAAAGGCCCTGAATCAGATATCCTGCTGATTGGCGAGGACATGCAGCGCATCGACTACACCCTTGCGCCTTGTTGTAATCCGATTCCTGGAGATGATGTTTTTGGCTTTGTCACCATCAATGATGGCATTAAGATTCACCGCACCACCTGTCCTAATGCGGCACAGCTGATGGCCAATTATGGTTACCGCATTGTGAAAGCCAAGTGGAATAAACAGAAGGAATTAACCTTCCTAACTGGTCTGCACATTATTGGTATTGACGATATGGGATTGATCAACAACATTACCAAGGTAATCTCTAACGATTTTAAAGTGAACATGCGATCAATCACAGTCGATACAGACAACGGAATCTTTGACGGTTCAATAATGATTTATGTGAACGATAAGGAACACCTGGATAAGCTTATTCAAAATCTGCTGGAAGTGAAAGGTGTTACTGGCGTGACCAGATTTGACGCTTAAAGTATCAATAAATCTAAACTTTATCTAAAAATTGGTACCTTTGAAAGGAGTTTAAAAAGTATGTCAACAAACCACAACAGCGAGCTGGTAAGGAAGATTTTCGAAGCTTACCTAGAGAATAAGAGTTTGAGAAAAACACCTGAACGCTTCGCTATTCTTGAAGAAATCTATTCAAGGGACGATCATTTCGATGTAGAAACACTGTATATCCACATGAAAAACCAGAAATACCGGGTTAGTCGTGCGACCGTATACAACACCCTTGAGCTACTGGTTTCATGCGACCTGGTTACCAAACACCAGTTTGGTAAAAACATGGCTCAATTTGAAAAATCTTACGGTTATCACCAACATGATCACATCATCTGTATCGACTGCGGTAAGGTGGTGGAATTTTGTGACCCGCGCATTCACCAGATCCAAAGTATGGTGGGCGATCTTTTAAAGTTTGATATCAAACATCACTCTTTAAACCTGTACGGAGTATGCTTTGACTGCAAAGCCAAGTCACTTCCGGTGGTGAATGCCGATGTTCAACACGCAAATTAATTTATAAATATAATCTCACTAATTTTTAATAATGACGCAAGTAGACGTGCTTCTGGGCCTGCAATGGGGCGATGAGGGCAAAGGTAAGATTGTGGACGTTTTAAGTCCTCAATATGATTTAATCGCTCGCTTCCAAGGCGGACCAAACGCTGGTCACACTTTAGAGTTTGATGGCAAAAAGTTTGTATTAAACACCATCCCGTCGGGTATTTTCAATGAGAAAACCATGAACCTGATTGGAAATGGGGTTGTAATCGATCCAATCATTCTAAAACGTGAATTGGACAATTTGAAAGCTGCAGGTCACGATCCGGTAGCAAAAAACAAATTGGTTATCGCCAGAAAGGCACACCTGATCTTGCCGACCCACCAATTATTGGATGCTGCCAATGAGCAGAAAATGGGAAAGGACAAAATCGGCTCTACACTAAAAGGTATTGGCCCGACTTACATGGACAAAACTGGCCGCAATGGTCTGCGTGTAGGTGACACTACCCTTCCAGATTTTAGAGAGCGCTACAATAAACTTGTACAGAAACATAAAGAGATCTTATCTCACTATGAGTTCGAGTATGATCTTGCAGAAAAAGAAGCTGCATTCTTTGAAGCAATTGAATATATTAAAACCATCCCACACGTAGACAGCGAACACTTCGTTAATGGCTACCTGAAAGAAGGTAAAACTGTGTTGGCCGAAGGTGCTCAAGGTACGTTACTGGATATCGACTTTGGTTCATACCCATTTGTAACCTCATCTAACACCACTACTGCTGGCGCTTGTACTGGATTAGGTATTGCACCAAACAGCATTGGCAGCGTTTATGGAATCTTTAAAGCTTACTGTACCCGTGTTGGTGGTGGCCCCTTCCCTACAGAACTTGATGATGAAACCGGCGAAACACTGCGTCAGGTAGGTCATGAATTCGGTGCTACAACGGGACGTGCCCGTCGTTGCGGATGGATCGATATCCCGGCATTGAAATATGCGATCATGCTGAACGGTGTTACTGAACTGATCATGATGAAAGCGGACGTTCTGGACGGTTTCGACACAATCTATGCTTGTACTCACTACGAGTATAATGGTGAGACGATCGACTACATGCCTTACGATATCATTTCGATTAAACCGACACCTGTCTTGAAAGCGATTGAAGGTTGGAAAACAGACATTACCAAAATCACAAAGATTGACGAGATTCCTGCAGCATTGGCTAACTACATTGCCTTCTTAGAAGCAGAACTCAATGTGCCGGTGAAGTTTCTTTCTGTAGGTCCAGACAGGGTTCAAACCTTAACATTATAGTACGATATAAATATTAATTTTAAAGGGTGGTTTTATACCACCCTTTTTTGTTTAATCCAGAATTTATGCGATTAACAGAAGACTTCAGGAACAAGGCACTACAATGGGCTAATACATTCCCGTATTGCTGTGTTTTGGATTCAAACGGCTACGCCGACCTTTATGGAAAATATGATCTGCTGATCGCTGCAGGTGCCAGTGTGCTTGTTGAGGCTGGAACCGGAAATGCTTTCGATCAGCTTAAGGCCTGCTACGCCGACCGCAGCGACTGGTTTTTCGGTATACTTGGATATGACCTCAAGAATGAACTTGAATCACTTGAATCAACAAATCCGGATGGCCTCAACTTTCCCGAACTATCCTTTTTTAGTCCCGAATACCTGATCATTGCCGAAGGCGGAAACTTGCGCGTTGCTATCGGCAACCCTGAAACCCTAAACACCATCAATGAACTTGTTAGCACAGAACCAACTGCAACAAACAACCGGAATATCGAAGTTCAGTCAGGGATGACTAAATCCCAGTATCTGGAGAAAATTCAAAAACTACAAGCGCATATCGCACGTGGTGATGTCTACGAAGTAACCTTCTGCCAGGAGTTTTATGCAGAAAAAACCTCCATTGACCCTCTGGCAACATACCAGCGCTTAAATAAAACTTCCCCTACTCCATTTTCGGGATACCTTAAACTTCAGGACAAATACCTGCTTTGCGCTAGCCCGGAACGTTTCCTGCGTAAACAGGGAACGAACTTAATTTCACAACCTATAAAAGGCACAGCCAAGCGAAATCATGATCCACACGAAGATGAGCGCATCAAAGCGCAATTAGGCGAAGACCTTAAAGAACAAACGGAAAACGTGATGATTGTAGACCTCGTACGGAATGACTTGACCAAAAGTGCCAAGCCAGCATCCGTGCAGGTGAAAGAACAATTTGGTGTGTACAGCTTCCCGCAGGTGCATCAAATGATATCAACTATTACCTGTGAAATTGATCCGGAAATACATGTAATAGATGCAATCCGAAACACCTTCCCGATGGGTTCGATGACAGGCGCACCGAAGGTTCGGGCTATGCAGCTCATCGAGGGCTATGAAGAAAGCAAAAGAGGCGCCTACTCTGGCGCTATGGGGTATCTTAGCCCAGACGGTGATTTCGATTTCAACGTGGTCATCAGGAGTATGCTGTATGCAAAAGACAATCAGTATCTCTCCTTTCAGGTAGGTAGCGCCATCACTGCAGCATCAAGTCCGGAGAAAGAATATGAAGAGTGTATGCTGAAAGCTTCAGCAATCATAGAAACGATAAAGGGACCGCAATAGCAGTCCCTTTATCGTTTTATTTAACCGGTTTACCCGTTGTAGATTTATAGTATTTCTGCGCTTCCGGCAGGTCCTTTTGGATTTGCGCAATCCTGGTGTTGTCTGCAGGGTGCGTGCTCATCCACTCAGGTGGCTTGGAACCATTGCTCGCAGAAGCCATGCGTTGCCAGAAAGAAACAGCAGTTGAAGGATCATAACCGGCCATCGACATGAAAATCAATCCAAGGTGATCGGCTTCAAGCTCCTGTTTTCTCGAGTTCGGCAATAGTACACCAGCTTGTGCGCCGATACCATAAACCTGATTAATCACCGTTTGTGTTGCAGCCGATTGGTTACCAGCAGCGGCACCGATTAAACTTCCAACACCTTCCGCAACGGCAGCTTTGGAAGCTCTTTCAGAAGAGTGCTGCGCAATAGCATGGGCAATTTCATGACCCATCACAGTTGCTAAACCTGCATCATCTTTCGTAACAGGCAGGATGCCGGTATATACCGCAACCTTACCGCCAGGCATACACCAGGCATTCACCTCATCACTCTTAATCAGGTTAAACTCCCAATTAAAGCCTTTAATCTGCTCTGCATATCCATTTGCATTCATGTATTTGGTTACTGCGCTGGCAATCTGCTGCCCAATGCGTTTTACCCTGGTAGCATCTGCATTATTCAGAACAGTGGTTTTAGGATCCTTAAGCAAGGAATTATAACTTTGAGCGGCTGCAGATTGCATCTCCGTTTCACTCACAAAACTCAAGCGATTTCTGCCGGTCAAAGGCACTGTAGAACACGCATTCGCGAACAGCAGCACTGCAAGAGCAAGGCCTGATAGTTTCATTTTTTTCATTAATGTTTGATTTAGTTGTTTTTGCTTTTGAACAAATACACTTTGGATTCTTTGCCTTTTAACAGTCGTTCAAGGTTCTTTTGGTGGGTGATCAAGATGAGCACGCAGACGCACATACCATAAAGGACCTCAGATTTAACGGAGGAGTGGAATACGAACACAATGCTGAGCGGAAAAGTAAAACCCGCGCAGATGGACCCAAGCGAAACGTATTTCGTCACCAATAAAACGACCGTAAAGACCAGAACACAAAGCATAGCTGCCGGGAAGTTAACTGCCAAAATCATTCCAAAAAGCGTCGCTACGCCTTTGCCGCCTCTAAATCCTGCGAAGATTGGAAACAAGTGGCCCATCACCGCGGTAACACCAAGCGCCAGTTCATAGTTGATAAACTGTGAAGAATTATGTGGCCCGGTTACGGAAAGTCCTATAAAATACGCCAGTTTAGTTGCCGTATAGCCCTTTGCAATGTCGATGATCATTACCGCCAAGCCGGCCTTTTTACCAAGCACACGAAATACGTTTGTTGCACCAGCATTTCCACTACCATATTCCCGAACATCGATACCATAGAAGGCACCGCCAAGCCATACCGCAGTTGGTATGGACCCA
>DDAD01000029.1:0-364 GCA_002333205.1 Pedobacter sp. UBA2067 | reverse complement strand
CTTAAAACGCCTTTAAGCTCATGTCTAAACTTTTTACGGAATGCGTTAATGCGCCCATAGAAATATAATCTACACCGGTTGCTGCATATGCAGGAATCTCTGCTTCAACAATGCCACCAGACGCTTCTGTTTTATACTGCCCGCCAATTCTTTCCACTGCCTTTTTTAGTGCATCCGGTTTAAAGTTATCCAGCATAATCCGGTTAACCGATCCGGTTGCCAGCACTTCTTCCAGCTCCTCGAAGTTGCGAACTTCGATCTCTATCTCCAGCTGCTTCTGTTTTTGTTTCAGGTAATCATTCGCCGCATGAATAGCATTCGCAATGCCACCTGCATAATCTACATGATTGTCCTTAATCAGGAT
>DDAD01000010.1:2172-104478 GCA_002333205.1 Pedobacter sp. UBA2067 | reverse complement strand
AATCGAGCTTTAAAAGCAATAAGGGTGTGCTCGTCCGGGAGAACTTGGCAATAGCAAATGGATGTTTAAGTTCAAGCTGGTAGGAAATGTAGGATGCCTGCATGATGCTGAAGCGGATTGGTAATCGTAAAGTTAAAATATGATTGCGCCGGTGAATGTAAAAATAATATCCATAATATTGCCTGTTCTATGAACAGCAGCATCTACCAGCCCTTCAAAAACTTCGATTTCAAGTACAAAAACTGCTTCCTTAGCGGTAATACTTTAAAAACGCCGATAACAGAAATCAATGTGCTTCCCGATTGGCTTCTTGCCCTTGCCAACTTTAGCGGCCAGGAGCAAATAAAACTTCTGGATGAAAGTGTACGTTCTTATAACACGCTTAAAGTACCGGTGAACACCGAGATTCTTACACAATTCATTGATCCCCTGGAACAGCAGATTGCGACAGCCTTTCAAGGTGGATATGCAGAAGTATCCAAGCTGAAGGAAATCGACCTTTTTAAATGGGTGGGCAAGTTCATGTACAGCCTGATCTATATTGAGATGAATGCTGCGATCAAACTGCAGCAGCTGAGTTCTGATGGGGTAAATATGTCGCAAGGGCTGATGCACAAATTCGGTAACCTGCACACCATGATTCAGAGCATCTACCTGAATGTGGATTTTGAGGATTTCGAACCATGGTCTATTGTGGTTGTACCCTTAGCCGACCAGGATCATTATTTCAGTTTCCGTGATGAGATCAATACCATGACCTTCTCACTGAAGCTTAAGGATTTCGGGATCATCATGTGTTTGCAGGACAATGGCACCAATAAACGTTTTCATAAGGAAATCATGGATCAGATTGCTGGTAAAGCTTTGCTGGAGCAGCAGTTTGAAGAGTTATGTGCAAGATTACTCTACTCTGCCTATCTTTTTAACCGTTTACCGGAGTATACCATTTTGCCGGTAGAAGGTACCATCTACATCTCACCGATGCCCCTAAAAGGCGCTTCAAGTAAACCCTTGTTTGATAACTGGCAGCATAAAACCTATGCGCAGGTGCTGGAAAACTTCTGGAAGCCCTGGGGCCACACGCTGTTCGAGATCATCAAGGATCCGCAGGCACCAATGAGCTATTTCAATCCGCCAGCTTTACCGCCCGCCTACTAGCGCAGTTAAAAAGTGCGGCACGATACCTGGAATAATCAGTATGGTGATGATAATGCCTGTAAGCGCACCAAAGAAGTGTGCGTCATGGTTGATGTTGTCCCTCGACTGTTTCGAGGCATATACACAATACATGAGGTACAATCCTCCGAATAGTACGGCCGGAATTCCGATTGGAATGAAGAACAGGTATAGTTTGCTCAAAGGGTAAAACAGAATGTAACTGAACAGTACGCCACTTATTGCTCCTGAAGCACCCAGGCTATTATACCAGAAATCATTCTTATGCTTCATCACGGAAGGAATATCACTTAGCACCAGGCTCAGGAAGTAGATCAATCCAAATCTCCATGATCCAATCTGCGCTTCCAGCGTAAACGCAAAAAAGAAGAAGGTCATCATGTTAAAGATCAGGTGCATCCAGTCCGAGTGGATCATACCACTTGTAATCAGGGTATACAGCTTATTTTTCCGGTACACACTGTAGGGGTGCAGCATAAACTTGCCATACAGGGTGTGGTCGTTAAAAGCGTAGATGCTGGTTACAACGGTAAAGATTAAAATGAGACTTGCTACTGGGGTCTGGTTTAAATATTCCATGCTTTATTTTGTACTATCCTTCAATGGCTCCAACAATCGGCCAATCGGATACCTTAAATGTGTTTTTTCGTAATATGCAGAGTTCTTGTATACAAACTGCAGTTGTGCTGCTGCATTTTTTGCCAGGTCGGGGTTCTTCGACTTCTCCTGTTCCAGCAGATTCTTAAGTTCCGGATGATCTTTCAGCAGTTGCGCTGCGGTATCTTCAAAAACATAGGCCGAATAGTGCTCTTTTTGTCCTAAGATGGAATCAAAGAAGTTCCAGTTGAAAAACGAGTCGGTACCCTGTGGCTCTAATGTTTCCACTATATAACGGTTCTGCGGCTGATTTACGTATACCAGGTAGTCGCCCTTATAGAACTGCAGCGTTTGCCTTACCGGATTTACCAGCACTGCCGAATGGATGTAGTGTCCTTCATATGGCGCTGCGGCAGTTTTATAATCCTTGATGTAGTACATTTCCAGATCCAGCTTCGTATCACTGCTCAGTTGCTGCAACTTCACCCCATTTAGTTTCAGCAGTTCCACCACGCGGCTCCAGGCTTTAGGTATCACGTAAGCAACCGGCTTTTTGACTGTAATTGCAGGCTCAAAGTTGTTCCATTGTTTGATGTATTTCTCGAATGACGCATTCCGGTCGTAGTAAAGACGGTCTTTTCCGCTTACTGCACTTGGCTTTTGCCTGGCAGTATACCCTTTAAATGGGATGCTGTCATAAAGGTCCTTATTTAGCTTCCATTCCAAAGGAAAAGTGCTTTGTGCAGCAACAGCTGCATCCGCTTTTTGCTTATTCAGGCCGATCTGTTTGGCATCTCTGGATACGATCCCGATGTAGGTTTCCAGCAGCTTGTAGGTGGCGTCCACACGTTTGTCGTAGGCCTTCAACATGTGCGTCTCGGGCATAAAGCCGATGGAATTATGTAGTGCGGCATACCCGGTTGAAAATCGTGCTGGTTCCAGGAAGCCGGTGGNNTCCTGGAATCTGTCTTGATGAAGTCGCGGTTTAGATCCAGGTTGCGGCTATTTCCCCGGAAGCCATAGGCTACAGGGCCATTCTGATTGGCTCTGGAGGTGCTGCTTCTATTATAGCTTCCATCTATATTGTATAAAGGAATTATACAGATTACCATATTATCAGGCAATTTGTTGCCTTTAAGCAGGTCGCGGGCAAGCATCATGCTTGCATCAATGCCCTCTGGCTCTCCTGGATGAATGCCATTATTGATAAGCAAAATGCGTTTATCCTGCTTGCGGATTAACGCCGGATCAAACGTCTTGTCTTTAGATAACACCAAAAGGTGCAAGGGTTCCCCGAAATCGGTGGGGCCGTAGGTGATAAGCTTGGCCTGAGGATAGGCGGCATCCAGGGCCTGGTAATATTTGATTACTTCCGGGTAGGTTGCTGTCGCTTGTTTCTGACTGTTTTCAAACGGCGTCTGCTGTGCAAAGCTCTGCATGCCCAGGCATACCAGGAAGATCAAGTAAAAAGCCCTCATAAATTATTTATCGTTTAAAATATCCAACTGGGCCAAATTTATACTTTATACCGATAGAAGTGAAAGTATAAATGTCTCTGCTGGTATTCCTCACGAACAATGGGTTTTGGTCAAAGCCATCCATGCCTTCGCCGAAGGTGAGGTTACCCTGGTAGTTGAGGTTTATGACAAAGCGCTCGTATCCGTTCTTCTCGCTGATGCCGTAGTTAATACCGACATTAAGGGGAATAAAAGCATCCCAGGAAGCCCGTTTACCCTGATCGATCTTTGGGTTAGTGTTAACACGTGGATAACGGTCGGTGATGTTATTCCGGAGCAATCCGATACCTGTACCTACATATACCCCTCTAACAAGTTTTTTCAACGTGGTGTGACGGTAAGTATGGTTCATAAAAGCACCAGCTGCAACGCGTGCAAAGAAAGAAGCTGCTTTGTATTTGTTGCTGTAGTTGGCATATAAAGAGCTGGTGTCTCCGCTCTTAATGCGGCCAAGCTGTCCTTCGCCGCCGATAGAAACATAAGGCGTAAAGTAATATTCAGCGTTACCGTACACTGCTGGGGACATCGTCTGACTGCGCAGGTCACCGTATCCGACAGTAAATCCGCCGCCGGCACCAACCGACAGTTTGTAGAAGTTAGACTGTGCACTTGCCTGCAATCCTGCCAGGGCGCATAATAGAAAAATATATATTCTTTTCAAGAGATCTATTGTTAGTTTTGTTCGTAATGGGCTTTAATCCTAATCCCGCTACATAATTATGCCAAATTATCAATTTCAGACCGATTCCTTAGCATTTCGCTTTACAAAGTACGTACAGATCGATACGCAGTCTGACCCGCGCAGCACCAGCAGTCCAAGTACAGAGAAGCAAAAGAACCTGGCCAGGGTACTGGTGGAAGAGCTTCAAAGCATGGGCATTCATGATGCGGAACTTGATGAGTTTGGCTACGTTTATGCGAGCATTCCGGCGAATACGGACAAGCAGGTGTCTGTGATCTGCTTTTGTTCGCACATGGATACCTCACCGGATTGCAGTGGTCTGGAGGTAAAACCAATAATACACCGCAACTATCAGGGACAGGATCTGGTATTACCTGATGATCCTGCTGTGGTGCTGAAAATGGTGGAACACCCCGATCTGAAGAACCAAATTGGGAATGACATCATCACCGCTAGTGGTACGACTTTACTTGGCGCAGATAACAAAGCAGGGCTGGCTGAAATTATGGAAGCTGCGGCTTTTCTGATGAGTCATCCTGAAATTAAACATGGTGAGATCAAGATCCTCTTTACACCTGATGAGGAAATTGGACGCGGTGTAGACAATGTGAACCTGGAAAAACTGGGCGCACAGTATGCCTATACGGTAGATGGGGAAACCTGTGGCTCGATTGAAGATGAAACTTTTTCTGCCGACGCCGCCATGTTAACCATCCATGGCGTGAGTGCCCACCCAGGATTCGCAAAAGGTAAGATGCAGAGTGCCATCAAGATCGCTGCGGAGATTATAGCTGCTTTGCCGAAGGACCGTTTATCACCAGAATCGACCAGTTTAAAAGAAGGCTTTATCCACCCGGTAGATATTGCCGGTAACGTAGAGGAGACAATGGTCGAATTTATACTGCGTGACTTCGATGATGACAAACTTGCGGAGCATGGAAAAACACTGGAAAGTACCATTAAGGAAGTTATGCAGCAGTATCCCGAAGCCTCTTATAACCTAACGATCTCGGCACAGTACCGTAACATGAAGAAGGTCCTGGATCAACATCCTCAGGTGATGGAATATGGTGTGCTCGCGATTGAGCGCGCCGGCTTAAAGCCGATCCGTCAAAGCATCAGGGGTGGTACCGACGGCTCCAGACTATCATTGATGGGCTTGCCTTGTCCGAACATCTTTGCGGGTGAACATGCTTTCCACGGTAAACAGGAGTGGGTGTCCTTACAGGATATGGAGAAAGCTGTTCAGACGATCGTTAATATTGCAATGATCTGGGAAGAAAAAGCCTAGCCAAATACTGATCATTTTCATCTACATAAAGCACCTCGCAGGTCCAGCCAGCCTGGTATGCTGTAGATATTAGTGTCGCCTGATCTATGAACAGCCAGTCGAACCATTCACCTTTATTGCCCTTGTATTCGTATTGATAAGAAACTTCACCGAAGTAATTGGCTGTGGGGAGTATAGCATCTTCGTAGGCATAGGTGATGTCTGAAGAGTCGAACAGCAGTTGTCCACCTTCGTTGATCAAGCCTTTAGCACGTTCCAGGAAATCTGAGAAGCCCTTAACTTTTCCAAAAACACCAATACCGTTCATGAGCATCAGCAGGGTATCGTATGTTTCAAGTTGCAAGTTTTGGATGCTGCCACAAAGAATATTTTCGACACCGCGTTCGCGCATGATCTCACAGGCTGCTTCGGAGATGTCATTCGCAGTAACATCAAAGCCGCTTTGCTGCAAGGCCAATGCATGGCTACCAACACCGGCGCCAATGTCGAGCACCTTTCCTTTACATAACTCTAGGGCGAAGGTTTCCAGCTCCGGCATCTCTTCTTCCGAGCGGAAAAACAGATCCAGCGGCATTTCCTCTAAATCACCTAAAGAGGTGTAAAGATGTAAAGTGTCGGCTTTGCCATGTTTAAACTGATCCTTTAGTGCTTGCCCAAATACGTCCATGGCACCAAAAATACAGATTTAAGGTGTCTTTTGAAATTCTACACGTGCTCTTGGCAAGCTCTGCGGATAGTTGTCGCGCACAAAGGCAATCATATTTTCGCGCACATAACACCTTAGATCAAACGCTTCAGAAGAATTCCTGGCGCTCATCAAAAACCTTACTTCTACTATAGATTCCTTACTGTCGGTCACCTGCACCACGTTTACCCTTTTGTCCCAAAGGGGATGTTCGTTCAGGAGGCGTGTAAATTCCTCGCGCAGGGGAGGATGAGGGATGCTGTAATCCAAGTTTAGAAACACGGTACCCAACAGGTCAGAAGATACCCTTGTCCAGTTCTGAAATGGCTTTTCAATAAAGTAGGTGATGGGCAGGATCAACCGGCGCTGGTCCCAGATGCTTACCACAACATAGGTCAAGGTAATTTCTTCTACCCGGCCCCATTCTCCTTCAACAATCAGTACATCATCTATGCGGATGGGTTGTGTAAAAGCAATTTGAAAGCCTGCCAATAAGCTACCCAGCGATTTCTGTGCTGCAAAACCGATGATGATACCACCAACACCGACACCTGTAAGTAGCCCGGCACCAATCCGGCGCATGCTCTCAAAGCTGAGGAGAATAATCGCCACCGTGAAAAACACAATCAGCGAGATCACAAACTTGCGGATGAATTGCAGCTGTGTTTTCAGCTTGCGTTCTTTAAGGTTGTTCTCTTTGCTTAAGTCAAAACGATGGTAAAAGTAATCTTCAAGAACCTTAATCAGGTTAATCAGGATAAAGGCGATAACCACAGCGATGCAGATGCCAATGATCCGCTTGAATTCAAAGCGAAAAACAGGGTCCAAATTCATGAACCCTGTTGCAATATTCAGGATAAACAAAGGGAAGAAAAAGGTGAATGGTTTATTCAGCCTTTTAGTAATGGATTTTACAACAAAGCTATCCCAGATTTTAGTGCTTACATGGAAGACCTGCCAAAGAATAACCTTGAGAATATAACCCGCTAATAATGCAAGTGCTGCAATGATCAGGTTGTTCAGAAATTTTGGGAATTCGTAACCTAGTATGCTATCTAATATCATTTATTCTTGTTATTCAAGTTCAAACTCCTGGTGGTATTCTGGAATTTCAACCTCCGCAAAGCCTTTCTCAATGATCCGCTTTGAAAATTCTTGTTGTACATCATACTCGCCATGGACCAGAAATACCTTTTTAACCAATNNCAGCAAATCTTCATAATCGCCGTGTGCGCTCATGGATTTCACCGCAAGTACTTCAGCAGCTACGGTAAACTCTTCCCGGAAGATCTCCACTACTGGCTGACCAGCAATTAACCGGCCACCTAATGATTTAGGCTCACAGTACCCCACCATCAGAATGGTGTTTTTCTGATTGCCAATGATGTTACGGATGTGGTGCCTCACGCGGCCACTATCGGCCATGCCTGATGCAGAGATGATTACACATGGCCGGGGGTCGTCTACCAGCGTGCGTGATTCTTCCACACTCTCAATGAACTTGAGCCCCTTGAAATGGAAAGGATCTTCATCCACCTTCATAACCTCTTTAACGCCGTTGTTGTAGACCTCCGGGTGATTTTTTATCACCTGAGTTGCCTGTAATGACAGCGGACTATCTACATAGTATGGTACATCCGGCAACTTGTTCTTCAGCTCAAGACTGTTCAGGGCATATAAGATCTCCTGTGTCCGGCCTACGCTGAAAGCAGGAATGACCACCTTGCCACCCTTGATGTTGCAGGTGTTGTTAATGATTTCCAACAAACGATCTTCTACGGGTTCAAGGTCTTTGTGCAGTGAATTTCCATAAGTAGATTCCATAATGATGTAATCTGCCTGAGGGAAGGCCTGCGGACTTTTTAATAGAAGGTCACCATAGCGGCCAACATCACCACTAAAGGTTATTTTATATTCCTTGCCGTCATCAATGATGGTTAAGTGCACTGCTGCACTGCCAAGCACATGGCCTGCATCGGTAAGTTTAACGGTAATGCGTGGGTCGATTTCTACCTCTTCATTATAGTCCAGGACCTTAAATTGTCCGAGTGCTTTGATCACATCGTCCTCGGTGTATAGCGGCTCGTCATCTTCATTACCACCTCTACCGGTGCTGGTAAGATACTCGGCATCCTGCATCTGGATCTTTGCTGAATCCATAAGTAGAATTCTTGCAAGGTCCATTGTTGCTGCCGTAGAATAGATGTTGCCATTAAATCCTTCTTTCGCCAGTCTAGGCAACAGGCCCACGTGATCAATGTGGGCGTGTGAGAGAATCATGTAGTCTATTTTTTCAGGGTTAAAGCCGAAGTAGCCGTTAAGTTTGTCGGTTACTTCGCCCATACCCTGAAATAGTCCGCAGTCCAACAACACCTGAGTACCATTGGTTAGCGTAATAAGGTGCTTGCTGCCGGTGACGGCGCGCGCAGCACCATGAAATGCGATTTTCATTCTGCTCCTATCCCTTTACTTTAGAGATGGAATCCTTAACAGCATCCGTTGCTGATTCTTTAGCGTGTGTGATGGAATCTGTAGCATTCGAGACAGCGTCCTTTGCATGTGAAACGGTGTCTTTCACAGATTCTGAAACACTTGCAAGTTTGTCTTTAGACGAATCCAGCAAATCACTGAACCAGTCTGTTACATCATGTTTAAGGTCGTCAGTATTATCTGAAGATAAGATAAGTGCTATAGCGGCACCTAAGGCAGCTCCTGCCAGTACTCCCGCGATGATTTTGGTTTCTTTTGTCATAGTAATAGGTTTTAGGAAAATTAACAACGCTGCTTTTAAATAGTTTCGATTTAAATCTTTGGACTAAGGAAAACGGGCATTATGGTGCAATCACAAGCCATTTGAATGCGCGTGTGCTGTAGCCCGGCCGGTATTTGCTTGATAGTTGTCCAGGGATTGGCAGGGGGTTGACAAGGGGTTGCCAAGTGTCCGTACCTACCAACGCCTTGTCAAGCCCTTGCTAAGTACCTCTCAAGTACGTCTCAAAATACAACGTCTACAGACTGTGAAAGCTTCACATGATTATTGTGTAGTAGGAGGTGTATAATGTTGTTTGGAAAGTGTAACGATGTGTGCATATTGGCAACATCTTTTTACACTATCTGCTTAGTATCCCTATGAAAGCAAAAGCGGCTCCTGATCTAAATTAACGCTGTATGTTATTTAATTCCATTCATTTCGCAATCTTTTTTGCAATCGTCACGCCAGTATATTTTCTGCTAGCGGACAAGCACCGTTGGAAGCTATTGTTGCTTGCAAGTTGCTACTTTTACATGACCTTTGTTCCGGTATACCTACTGATTTTGGGCTTCACGATCGTTGTAGATTACTTCGCGGGTATCCTTATTGAGAATGCGAAAGGAAAGACCAGGAAACTTTATCTGGTACTCAGCCTGGCGGCCAACCTGGGTGTGTTGGTCGTATTCAAATACTACAACTTCCTGAATGATAACCTTACTGCCTTGCTCGGTTCCTTCGATTATACCAATCACATACCCTATCTAACGATCTTACTGCCCATCGGACTGTCTTTTCATACATTTCAGGCGATGAGTTATACGGTAGAGGTGTATCGAGGCAATCAAAAACCGGAGCGGCATTTTGGCATCTATTCCCTCTACGTCATGTTTTATCCTCAGCTGGTAGCGGGGCCAATTGAACGGCCGCAGAACATTCTGCCGCAGTTTCATGAAAGAAAGTACTTCAGCTACGATAATTTACGCGAGGGTTTGCACTTGATGTTGTGGGGCTTTTTCAAGAAGGTTGTGGTTGCAGATCGCCTCGCGGCTTATGTGGATGCCGTATATAACAACTCAGATAAACATAGTGGTGCCTCTTTACTGCTAGCCAGCTTCTTCTTCTCCATCCAGATTTATTGCGACTTTTCCGGGTATACGGATATCGCGAGAGGTGCGGCGAAGATTATGGGCTACGACCTGATGATTAACTTTAGGAGACCATACTTTGCAAAATCCATAAAAGAGTTCTGGCAGCGTTGGCATATCTCATTAAGTACCTGGTTCAGGGATTATGTTTACAAGCCGATGGGTGGAAACCGGGTTTCAAAAGGGCTGTTCTACCGCAATATTTTCGTGATTTTTGTATTAAGCGGCTTATGGCACGGTGCCAGCTGGACCTTTATTCTCTGGGGTGTGCTGCATGGCTCCTTTTACGTATTTGGGATGATTGTAGATAACTATAAGAAGAACATTCCTTTCTTAAATGTGGATTTCGGGATTATCGGCACAATCTACCACATCGGTATGACCTTCCTGTTGGTGTCCTTTGCGAGGATCTTCTTCCGATCCACATCGATTGACCAGGCTTTACAGATTTTCAAGGACGTGCTTACCTGGAAAGGTGGCGGTCTGTTTATTGGATCGAAATCTAATATGTACTATTCACTTCTGGTGATCTGTATTTTGTTTATGGTCGAGATCTATCAGGAATATTATCCAGAAGGCAAGATCTCGCTATTCAATAACCAATATAAGCTGGTTAGACATGCAACCTATGTCACAATGATGCTTATGATATTTTTATTCGGCGTGCTGAATTACTCACAGTTTATCTATTTCCAATTCTAAGATTATGGCGACAAAAGCTGATTTAAGATCGTTTTTTTACAGCAGTGTTTTACTAGTTGTACTATTTTTTGCAGCTGATCAAGCGGTTGGATATTTTCTGGAGGATCTTATCCTGAAGCAGAAGAAAGGAGAGTACCACGAGATGAACTATGCGATGAATAACGTGGACGAGGAGTTGTTGATCTTTGGCAGTTCGCGTGCTGTAAGGCACTATGATCCGGATGTTATCGAGGATTCTTTGAGAATGTCAGCTTTCAACGTGGGGAAGCTGGGGAATACGTTATTGTATTCAGATGCGGTGTTCACCCGGATTTTGTCCTACCATAAGCCCAAAGTAGTGATTCTGGATATCTCGCCAATAGAATTCGCAAAGACGGAGCGGGAAAGGGGTCAGAAGAGTATGGTGAATGCCCTGCTTAAATTCGATCACCTGCCTGAAATAGAAAACAAGATCGAAGCATTAAGCCCTAAAGACCTTATCCTTTCAAAACTTTTCAGAACCTATAAGTTCAACTCCGCTTTGTATACCCTTTTAAAAAATGATGAAGGCAAAAGTAATTTGGAGGAGTCTAAAGGATTTGCCGCCCGAAAGGGTGTAAAGGTATCAGAGCACCTGGTTGTTGAAAATAACAAAGACTACCAGGAAGACCCCGTTTTGGTAAATACTTTCTACAACTTTTTGAAAAAAGCTAAAGAGCGTAAGATTGAAGTACACGTAGTTATCTCACCCACAACATTGAAGCAGGTTAATACCTCTGTTGCGAAGATCAAAGCGATCACCCATCAATTTGGATACAACTTCGTGGATGTAAGCCTTAGACCTGAGTTCAGAGCGGTTTCTTTATATTATGATAAAACGCATTTGAATGAATTTGGCGCCAAAAAATTCTCGGAGCTGATCGGAAAGACTTTGGTTAGTAGAAAAACTACAAGTGGCACAAGCACACAAATTGCTTCACACTTTGATTAAATGCCACAATATGGGTAGAACGGGTATAGATATTGATAAACAACACCGAAAACCCTTAATTTAAAATAAATGAGCTTCAAATTTAACGCTTTCAGATTATCGCTGTTGCTAGCCACTCTTACGTTTTTTGGATGTAAGGAACAATTGTTTGATAACCCCGAGCAGTTAGCTCCAGGTAAAGAGGTAGCAGCTCCGGCGCCGGTAACCAGTACAGTACCTCCGGTTAAGTGGTATGAGGATGTTTCAGAGGTGGTATTGCCGATTAGCGACAAAAAACCAATCGATCCATCTTTTAGAAGGGGTAATACTACACCCACCATTGTGATTTTAGGATCTTCATCTGCTGCAGGCAAGGGTGCGAGCACCAAAAGCAAAAGCTGGGTGGAGCTGATGAAGGCACAACTTAAAAAGGATAATAAGATCGTAAATGTGGTGAACCTCAGTGAGGGTGGTTTTACAACCTACCATGTGATGCCGAATGGGAATAAGGTTGCAAACAGACCCGCGCCTAATACTTCGAAGAACATCACCAAGGCACTGAGCTATAAACCATTCCTGATTATCGTAAACCTGCCGACCAATGATGTCGATAAGAAATATACAGATAAAGAGGTCCTTAATAACTATTCAAAACTTCGTTCTATAGCGATGAAAGAGAACGTGAACTACATTGTAACAGGTACCCAGCCAAGGAACTTCAGCACAAAGAGTCAACGGGAACGTTTGCTGGCCTTAAATGAAAAGATGGTGGCAATGGATCCGGCTCATGTAGTTGATGTACTAAAGAAGTTAAGCCTTCAGGATTTCAAGATCAAGAAAACCTATGCTTTTACAGATGGGATACATCCGAATGATAAGGGGCATGCCGTTATAAATGGATACGTCTTTAACGCACCCTTATTTAAACAGCTGATCGGCTATACAGCTGTGAACCCATAACGAGTATTTAAAACACATCAATATTTTAGAGATCGGCATGCTTTAAGCGAGTCGATCTTTTATTTTTACCAAGTATTTGAGAATTAAACAATTTAGGCTATCTTTGCAGTCCCTAAAATACTGGGAATTACAAATTGTTTAACAAATTAAATACAAGCAAGTGAATACGTTAAGTTACAAAACTGTCTCTGCCAATGCAAAAACTGTTAACAAACAGTGGGTTGTTGTTGACGCACAAGGCGAGATTTTGGGGCGCTTGGCATCTAAGATCGCTATGATCATTAGAGGTAAAAACAAGCCTGAGTACACCCCACACGTAGACTGCGGCGATAATGTAATCGTTATCAATGCAGACAAGGTTAAATTGACCGGAAACAAGTTCAGTGATAAGACTTACATTTCTTACACAGGCTATCCAGGTGGTCAGCGTTTCATTTCTCCTAAAGAGTTAATGGCGAAACACCCTACACGTGTTATCGAGAAAGCTGTTCGTGGTATGTTACCTAAAACAAAACTTGGTGCTAAATTATACACCAACCTATTTGTTTACGCAGGTTCTGAGCATCCTCACGCAGCACAATCACCAACAACCATTACACTTTAATTAAAGGAAGAAAGAAATGTCAGTTACAAACACTTCAGGAAGAAGAAAAACTGCTGTTGCACGCATCTATTTAAAAGAAGGCAACGGCGCTATTACCGTAAATGGTAAAGATCACAAAGAATATTTTCCAACATTACCTTTACAATATATCGTTAACCAGTCATTCGAAGTTGCAGAACTTGCTGGTCAGTATGATGTTACTGTAAATGTAGCAGGTGGTGGTATCACAGGCCAGGCACAAGCTGTTCGTTTAGCTATTGCTAAAGCTATTGTTGAATTAGATGCTGAGAAAAAACCAGCATTACGCGCTAAAGGGTTAATGACCCGTGATATGCGTATGGTTGAACGTAAGAAACCAGGACGCAAGAAAGCTCGTAAAAAATTCCAATTCAGTAAACGTTAATCTTAAGGAGACAACACAATGGCTAGAACAACATATCAGGACTTATTGGATGCAGGTGTACACTTTGGTCACCTTACCCGTAAATGGAACCCAAAAATGGCGCCTTACATTTTCATGGAGCGCAATGGTATCCACATCATAGATTTAAATAAAACTTTAACTAAAACTGAAGAGGCTGCTGCAGCGATTAAACAAATCGTTAAATCTGGTCGTAAGATCTTATTTGTAGCTACGAAGAAACAAGCTAAAGAAATCGTCGCTGAACAAGCAAGAAAAGTAAACATGCCTTTCGTAACTGAGCGTTGGTTAGGTGGTATGTTAACCAACTTCGCTACCGTACGCAAGTCGATCAAAAAGATGTCTAACATCGACAAGATGACTAAAGACGGTACTTACACGATTCTTTCTAAGAAAGAGCGTTTAATGATTCAGCGTGAGCGTATTAAATTAGAAAGCCTTTTAGGTGGTATTGCGGATCTTAACCGTTTACCAGCTGCAATCTTTTTAATTGACGTTAAAAAAGAACACATTGCTGTTAGCGAGGCGTTGAAATTAAACATCCCTACTTTCGCAATGGTTGATACCAACTCTGATCCATCTAACATCGATTTCCCAATTCCGGCGAATGATGATGCGACTAAATCTATCTCTTTAATTACTGATGTTATCATCAAAGCAATTGAAGAAGGTTTAGACGAGCGTAAACGTGAGAAAGATGATGAAGCTGAAAAAGAAGCTGTAGCTGCTAAAGCTGCTGCTGATGCTCCAGAAACTGCTGCACCAGGCGCTAGAAGACCTAAAAAAGTTAATGCTGATTCTGAAGAAGGTACCAGCGAAGCTTAAATAATTTAATTGGGTTGTATGTTGTGGTTTGCAGGCTTAGCCTTCAGCACGCAACGTACAACCCATATTTTTTTTGAAAACTTTAAAAAAGAAAAGAAAATGTCAGTACAAATTACTGCTGCAGATGTAAACAAATTACGCCAACAAACCGGTGCCGGTATGATGGATTGCAAAAAAGCATTAACAGAAGCTAACGGTGACTTCGAAGCCGCTGTAGATTACCTACGTAAAAAAGGTGCTAAAGTTGCAGCAAGCAGACAAGACCGTGATTCTAACGAAGGTGTTGTTATTGCAAAAGCTACTGCTGATGGCAAACGTGGTGTTGTTGTTGAATTGAACTGCGAAACTGATTTCGTGGCTAAAAACGCAGACTTCGTTGCACTTGCAAATAAATTCACTGATTTAGCACTTGAAAACAACCCTGCTTCTCTTGAAGAGCTTTTAGCTTTAGAAATTGATGGTCAGAAAGTTTCTGAGATCATCGTTGAGAACACTGGTAAAATCGGTGAGAAAATCGGTATCTCTAAATACGAAACTGTAGTTGGTGAGAAAGTTGTTCCTTACATCCACGGTAACTACCGTTTAGGTGTATTGGTTGCTTTAAACCAGGATGTTGCTGGTGTTGAAGAGGCTGGTAAAGATGTTGCAATGCAAATTGCTGCAATGAACCCGGTTGCTTTAGATAAAGACGGTGTTGATGCAACTACTATTGAGCGTGAAACTGAAATTGCTAAAGAGCAAATCCGTGCTGAAGGCAAACCAGAAAACATGATCGAGAAAATTGCTGCTGGTAAATTGAACAAATTCTACAAAGACAGCACTTTATTGAACCAGGAGTTCGTTAAAGATTCTTCTAAAGACGTTCGTAAATTCTTAAATGATACTTCGAATGGATTAACTGTTACTGCGTTTAAACGAGTTCAGTTAGGATCTTAATTCTTATAGATTTTTAAAAAGTCCCTTGGTTCAAGGGACTTTTTTTATGACTTATATTTACCAGGATGATCGCCATAACCAACGCCAGCTACCATAAAGGCAGCGAATTGCTGCACAATCAGACATTTTTAATCAATAATGGCCATATTGAGGCCATTAGAGAGATGGAAGTTCCGGACACTTACGAACAAATTGATGCTGCAGGTCAGCTGATCACTCCAGGCTTTATGGAGCTGCAGATCTATGGTTCTGGCGGGAATCTATTTTCTGCTTACCCAACGGTAGAGACGTTAAGGCAAATGGACCTGGATATGATCAGAAAAGGTAACACGTCCTTTCTGGTTTGTCTGGCTACCAATAGCATCGATGTATTTTATAAAGCCATTGAAGCTGCTAAAGCCTACCGTTCGGAAGCTAAGGCCTTTATGGGACTTCATCTGGAAGGCCCGTACCTGAACCCTAAGCGACTTGGTGCACACCCTGCGGTATACGTGAAGAAAGCCACCTTAGAAGAGGTCAAAGGTCTGATTGAAGCGGCTGAGGGTACGGTTAAGATGATGACACTTGCAGCCGAGCTGCAGGAGCCTGAAGTTATTGAATATCTGCTTTCCAAAGATGTGATATTGTCATTAGGGCATAGTGATGCGACCTATGAACAAGCCACAGCAGCTTATAATAATGGCTTTACGACAACGACACACCTGTTCAATGCGATGCCGCAAATTCACCACCGCGCTCCAAATTTGCCGGTGGCTTTGTTTAGTCACCCGACAGCATTCGGCAGCATTATCGCGGATGGTGAGCATGTGAACTTTGAAGTGATCAAGATGGCGGCGAAGCTGATGCAGGATCGCTTGTTCCTGATCACGGATGCGGTAACAGCTTGTGACCTNNCATCACTTTATTACAGGCAGTTCAGAACTGCATACAGCATTGTGAGATTGATTTGCCTCGTGCCCTGGAGATGGCCAGTACCATCCCTGCAAAGGTAATCGGGCGTAAAGACCTTACGGCATTGGCTAGCGGTATGCCGGCCAACCTGCTTATTTTGGGAGAAGACTTGTCCCTTAAACGTGTATTTGTAGCAGGTGTTGAATATTTGAACCCTATTAATTAAAACAATTAGTATTTTTGAAGAAATGAAGTATAAAAGGATCTTATTAAAGCTTAGCGGTGAATCGCTAATGGGCGAAAAACAGTATGGCATTGACAATGAAGTTGTTAATCAGTATGCCAAAGAGATTAAAACCGTGCATGATAAAGGTCTGGAAATCGCGATTGTTATTGGAGGGGGAAATATTTTCAGAGGATTAAGTGCAGAGAAGTCGGGTATGGACCGTGCGCAGGCAGATTACATGGGTATGCTTGCAACCGTAATTAACAGTATGGCTTTGCAGGATGCTCTTGAAAAAGTGGGCATTAAAACCCGCTTACTTACTGCAATTAAAATGGAGCAGATCTGCGAACCTTTTATTCGTCGCAGAGCGGTTAGACACCTTGAAAAAGGTCGTGTGGTGATCTTTGGTGCTGGTACAGGTAATCCATATTTTACGACGGACTCTGCTGCAGCATTGCGTGCAATTGAGATTAAAGCGGATGTGGTACTTAAAGGTACTCGTGTTGATGGTATCTATACCGCCGATCCGGAGAAAGATGCTACCGCTACCCGGTACTCAAACCTGTCGTTCAAAGAGGTTTATGCAAATAACCTGAACGTAATGGACATGACTGCTTTCACACTTTGTGAGGAAAATGAATTGCCGATCATCGTGTTTGATATGAATAAAAAAGGTAACCTGATGAAAGTTACTGATGGTGAAGAAATTGGAACCCTGGTAGCAGGATAGAATAATACATTATTGCAAAAATAACATCATATGAATGAGCTGATAAAGAAACAATTACAGGATGCGCAGGCTACTATGGAGAAGGCAATCAGCCATTGCGAATCTGAGTTAACCAAGATCCGTGCTGGAAAAGCGTCTGTAGGTATGCTTGACGGAATCATGGTTGATTATTATGGTGCACCTACGCCTTTGAGCCAGGTTTCAAGTATCACCACGCCGGATGCGCGTACCTTGAACATCCAGCCTTGGGAGAAACAATTGCTTGTACCAATTGAGCGCGCAATCATGGAAGCGAACATTGGTATCAATCCACAGAATGATGGTATTGTGATCCGTCTGATTGTGCCACCGTTGACTGAGGAGCGTAGAAAAGACCTGGTTAAAAAGGTGAAAGAAGAAGCAGAAAGAGGCCGTATTGCAATCCGTAACATCCGTAAAGATGCCAACGAGAAGATCAAGAAATTAAAAGCAGAGGCTGTTTCTGATGATGATATCAAAGTTGGTGAGGCTGAAGTTCAGAAGATCACTGATGCTTGTATCGTGAAGGTTGATAAACATGCTGAAGCAAAAGAAAAAGACATCATGACGATTTAAGGTCATTTTTTCGATCTTTGATCGTATAAAAAAGGGAATATGGCTCGTGCTGTATTCCCTTTCTTTATTTTTGTTGCTCATATATCTGGACTGAATGAAATTACTTTTAGCCTATTTAAAAGCGTATAAGTGGATTGTTATTCTTGCGCTTTTTCTCGCTTCCCTTAACATTGGCTTTTCCCTGCTTGATCCATATATCACCGGTTTGATCGTAGATCGATTTATTGAACGTAAAGATGCGCTTAGCCGCGATGAATTCGTGTGGGGTGTACTTGGCCTGGTTGGCCTTGGTGTTGCCGCTGCAATGGGCTCCAGAATTGCTAAGAACCTGCAAGATTACTTTACCAGCATTATTGTGCAGAAGGTTGGGGCGCAAATGTATGCCGATGGCCTCAAGCATTCGCTTGAGCTGCCTTACCAGGTCTTCGAAGACCAGCGTAGCGGTGAGACCTTAGGCGTGCTGCAAAAGGTGCGTCAGGATAGCGAGAAGTTTATCACCTCGTTTATCTCCGTTCTTTTCGTGAGTCTGATTGGAATGGTGTTCGTAATCGTGTATTCCGTGACGGTGAGTTATAAGGTAACACTGATTTACTTTGCCGCAATTCCGATCATCAGCCTGGTAAGCTGGTTATTGAGCAATAAGATTAAAGTTATACAACGCAGGATTATCAAAGAGACCACTGCTCTGGCAGGCTCTACGACTGAATCTCTGCGGAATATTGAATTGGTCAAAAGTCTTGGCCTGGCCAATCAGGAGATTGATCGTTTGAACAAGACAACCTACCAGATTCTTGGATTGGAGTTGAAGAAGGTAAAGTATGTGCGCAGCATGAGCTTCCTGCAGGGCACTACCGTGAACTTTGTGCGGAGTTGTATGGTGGTTGTTTTGCTGATCCTGATCTTCGACAATACCATCTCTGCGGGACAGTATTTTTCTTTTTTGTTTTACTCTTTCTTCTTGTTTGGGCCACTTCAGGAGCTTGGAAATGTGATCCTGTATTGGCGCGAGGCGGAAGTTTCTTTGGATAACTTTAAACGTATTCTGAGCATCCCGATTGATCGGAAACCAGAAAATCCGGTGAAGCTTGAACGTATTACTCGTCTGGCGTTTAAGGATGTTAATTTTAAACACCTGACCGGCCAGCAAAATGCGCTTACGGACGTATCCTTTAGTACCAACAATGGTGAAACCATTGCGTTTGTAGGTCCATCAGGTTCCGGTAAAACGACCCTCGTAAAGCTATTGGTAGGGTTATACAAGCCAGTTCAGGGAAACATTCTTTATAACGATACGCCGGCCGAAGAGATTGATCTTGATCAACTACGGGAGAAGATCGGCTTTGTAACGCAAGATACGCAGCTGTTCTCGGGTACCATCCGGGAGAACCTGCAGTTTGTGCGGCCTGGTGCGACAGATGAAGAATGTATGTTCGTATTGCGCCAGGCGGCTTGTGAGAATCTACTTGCGCGTGCAGATAAAGGTCTGGACAGCGTTATTGGTGAAGGTGGCGTAAAAGTATCCGGAGGTGAAAAGCAAAGGCTGTCTATCGCACGTGCTTTACTGCGGAAACCGGATATCCTGGTGTTTGATGAGGCAACGTCCGCATTGGATTCCCTGACGGAAGAAGAGATTACAGCCACCATCAGAGATGTTTCTGAGCAGACCAGCCACATCACCATTTTAATTGCGCACAGGCTATCGACCATCCGCCATGCGGATAGGATCTATGTACTGGAACGCGGCAAGATCATCGAACACGGGCGTCATGAAGACCTTCTGGATGAAAAAGGACTGTATTACGCCATGTGGCGCCAGCAGGTGGGTGAACGCGTGCCCGAGGTAAATGGCTAATCAGGTGGTATGCTCGTTGATTTCTTCAAGGGACAGCTTGGTCATCCGTTTGGTCTTCATGTAAGTGATGCCGGCGACCAGGATGGTCATGCTACCGCCGAAAACCACTGCCGGCACCGTGCGCATCAGCTTGGCGGTTAATCCGGATTCGAAAGCTCCGATCTCATTCGAGGAACCAATGAACATGCTGTTCACGGCAGAGACCCTGCCCCGCATCTCGTCTGGGGTAAGCAGCTGCATGATGGTTGATCGGATAATTACACTTACACTGTCGAATGCGCCTTCCATGAACAGGAATGCGAGTGTTAAATAGAAGTTTTTGGAAAGCCCATAGCAGATGATGCTTGTGCCAAAACCAGTTACGGCAATCAGCAGGTTGCGCCATGGTTTGTTCATCGGCGAGAAGCGCGTCATCAGGAACATGGTAATTACTGCGCCGCTGGACGCTGCTGCACGCATAAATCCGAGTCCTTCTGAGCCAACTTTAAGGATGTCGTTCGCGAACACCGGCAATAAAGCTACGGCGCCGCCGAAGAATACAGAGAAGAGATCCAGGCTCATTGCACCTAACATCATCTTGTTGTGAAATACAAACCTTACACCTTCTGTAAGGCTTTTAACAATATTGTCTTTCGGGATGAATCTGGGTGGGTGTGGTTTCAGGAAGAAGATGCAAACCAATGCAACGCCAATGAAGAACAAAATCACGGCATAGGTTACTGTAATGCCGAAGAAGCCGTAAATGAGTCCGCCCATTGCCGGGCCGATGATGGAGGCTGCCTGCCAGCTGGAGCTGTTCCAGGTGCTGGAGTTCGGATAAATCTCTTTGGGTACAATCTGGGCCATCAGGGAGAAGGTAGCCGGACTGAAAAATCCACGTGCAATGCCTATCCCGAAGACCATCAGGTACATGATGGGTACGATATGTTTTACAGGTACATAGGGGTGCATCTGACTAGAGGTGACCACCAGCATGACCAGGGAACAGATAAATACACCGATAAAAACTTTCAGGAGCAACCCACGCTTTTCGGATTTGTCTGCCACATATCCGCCGTATAGCGCAATGCTAATGGCAGGGATGGCTTCGCAGAGGCCCACAAGGCCCAATGCAAGCGGATCTTTAGTAAGATGGTATATGTGGAAGCCAATGATTACGGCTTGCATCTGGTAAGCAAAGGTGAAAAAGAACCGCATACCCAGGTAAGAGCGGAATTCTTTGTAACGCAGGGCCGCGTAGGGGTCCTTCTTGTCGATGATGGTAGCTTTTTGCAAGAGGTATGTTTTTGAACAAAGGTAGTTGCTTGTAATCAAAAACTAACCATTTGTTTAAATGAAAAAGGGCCGGATTGTAGGTTGACAATCAGGCCCTTTAATCTTTGCTTTGCGGCGCTTTGCTGGACGTTTATACTTTTAACGACCTTTATATTTGATGTTTGTTAGCGCAACTTCTGGTAAAAGTCCAGGTATGCCGCTTCCACGTCTTCTGCTTGATTGATGGCGGAAGAAACTGCGATGCCGAAGATTCCGGTTTGCATCAGCGCATCTACGTCATCGATGGTCACCCCACCAACTGCAAGTACGGGTAGGTTCACCTGCATTTCTTTGAGTTTTAGCGTGGCCTGTTCGTAACCTTGAACGCCCAGGTGTGGGTAGCTGTTGGGTTTGGTGTCGGTATGGGCAAATGGACCAAAGCCGGCATAATCCACCCCTTCTTTTGCCAGGCGCAGCAATCCTTCGAGGGTATTGGAAGAGCCACCGATGGTACATGCTTCTCCAACTTGTGCCCGGATTTTTAGAAAGTCTGCATTCATGTCTTCAATGTGAAAGCCCTGAATATCGGCTTTGCCTTGCAGGTGAATATGATCGGTAACAATCAGCGTTGCACCCCAGTCGTCGCAAATGGTCGCAATTTCATTGATGTCTGCTAATAGTGCATCGTCATCTTTGCTCAGGCATCGGTATTGAATCCATTTTCCGCCAGCTTCACAAACGATTCTTGCCTGTTCCACATGGCTCAGCGTATCCAGATCGTGGGTGATGAAGTGCAGTTGCTCAATGTATTTTTTCATTTTTAGAACTTTAGGTTTAAGGATAGTAGAAAGTTGGTGCCAGCTTGCGGGAAATAGAAATTCTCTGTAGTTCTTACACCCTGGTACAGCGAGCTGTAGGTATAGCCGTTACTTTCATACTTCTTGTCAAAAATATTATTTACGAGTAAGCTAAGGTTTATTTTTTTTACCCCTAAAGTGGAGAACGTATAACCTGCGCGAATGTTTCCCACATAGTAGGCTTTGAGCTTGCGGCTATCATCCTGTGTATTGTCCAGGTACTGTTTGCTTACGTACTTGTTCTGAAATGCAATGGCAAGCCCTTTGGCGGGTGCATAGGCAAGTTCTGCAAAAGCAACTGCAGCAGGTGAGAAAGAGATGTCCGTGTCCTTGTAGTCGTTGGTAATGATGTTGCTGATGTCGCCATTATCATCATACTCGTAGAGGTAATCGATGTAGTTTTTGATCCTGTTGCGGCTTAGTGCAGCATTGGCATTGATCATGAACTGCGAATTGATTGTGTAAGATGCATCCACTTCAACGCCCAGGCGGTAGCTGTCGTCTACATTCTGGCGGATGGATTCGCCAACGTCATTGATCTTGCCGGTAAGCACCAGCTGATCTTTGTACTGCATGTGGTAGATGTTGATGCCCGCTTGTAACTTTTCATTTTTAAAGCGATAACCGGCTTCTGTGTTATACAGGCGCTCTGAAAGGGGATAAAGGTTTGCCGTTGCATTGATGTAGTCATCGCGGTTAGGTTCCTTATTGGCTACGCTGAAGGATGCATAAAAGTTACTTTGCTGGTTGAGGAAATAGGTTGCACCGACTTTCGGATTAAAGAAGTTTAGCTTGTCTCTGATGTCGAGTTGGTTCAGGTTCTTTTCGGTGCCACGTACCTCGTAGTTCAAGTTGCGATACTGCAGGTCGGCAAAGAGGCTCAGTTTTTCGGTAGGACTGTAGTTAACCTTTCCGAAGATGTTGAAGTCCTTCTTTTTGCCGGTGTTATCATAGTAATGATCACCCAGGCTCCCGTTAGAAGCAAACTGTGCCCAGGTGATTTCACCGAAGTGTTTACCATCATACTCATTATATGCACCACCTAAAGTGAAGTTCAGCTGGCTGTTCGCCTGGTAATTCAGGTTGTAGGTTAATCCGTAGAAGTTATTATCCAGCCACCTGCGACGAACCAGGTTGGTGCGCGTAGTAGTATCGCCACCAAGGATAACATCTGCCAGACCATAGTTCTTAAACTTCTGGTCTGCTTTGTATTCTTCGTAGTAGCCTCGTCCATCGGTATAATGCAGTGCACCGTTAAAGGTCAGCTTGTCGCTTAGCTGGCGTGCATAAAGCAGTTGATAGTGGTTTTGCCAGTAGTTATCTGTCTGGTCCTTGTAGGTAAAGGGGTTATAGGTTCGGTTGCCTGAGTTTAGCAGGTTCGCTGCATCTGCTTCCGACAAGTAATTTCTGGCGATATAGGCCTGCATGCCGGGTAGATCACCGTTTAACCGGGATTCAGGAATACCGTTCCAGGCCTGGTAGGTTTGTTCTGAACCGCCAAAGACATTCAGGCGGATGAGGTCTTTCTTGCCCTGGTAGGCGCCAGAAAGGAAGTAGGACTTCAGGTCTGAAGCAGCACGGTCGATAAAACCATCTGATTTTATACGGGACAGTCGTCCATCAAAGCTCCATTTGTCATTGATGAGCCCGGTACCGAGT
Organism: Pedobacter sp. UBA2067; assembly: GCA_002333205.1. Taxonomy (GTDB): domain Bacteria; phylum Bacteroidota; class Bacteroidia; order Sphingobacteriales; family Sphingobacteriaceae; genus Pedobacter. The sequence continues at coordinate 81,173 of DDAD01000010.1, read as the reverse complement.
TTCACGGTGTTCTTCCAGGTGTCGAAGGATCCGTAGGTGTTGTTTAGCTCCGCATAAGGGGCCGTGCTGGTTCCCGTAGTCTGGATGTTGAGGCTTCCGCCGAAAGCACCGGCGCCATTGGTGGAGGTACCCACGCCGCGTTGGATTTGGATGTTGTCTACGGAAGAGGCAAAGTCGGGCATGTTTACCCAGAAGGTGCCCTGGCTTTCGCTGTCGTTGTACGGAATGCCGTTCAAAGTTACGTTAACACGTGTGGCGTCGCTTCCGCGGATGCGAATACCGGTATAGCCTACACCGCCACCTGCGTCTGACGTTACCACCACGCCGGGCGTGTTGTTGAGGATGAAGGGCAGATCCTGTCCGAAGTTATTGGCTTCAATTTCTTCGCTGCTGATGTTTTTGAAGGTTGTTGCGGAACGTTCGGTAGCTCTGGTGGAACGTACAATGACCTCATCTGCAAGGAATGCGGCTGCTGTAAGCTGGAAATCGAGGGTCTGGTCATTGTTAAGCGTAATCGTTTTCTGGGCAGTAGTGAAGCCCAGGTAACTTACTGCAATGGTGTAGTTGCCTGCTGGCAGGTTGTTTAACTGGTAGTTGCCGGATGCATCGGTTTGCGTGTTCTTGCCCTGTTGGATTTTGACGCTTGCGCCAGGTAGAACTTTGTTTGTTCCCGCTTGGGAAACCCTGCCGCGAAGGCTTAACTGTGCCTGTACAAATAAAGGCAGCAGTAATACAGCGAAGGCTGTAAACAGTAGCTTTTTCAATTTTAAACGTTTTTAGTAAAACCTGCTGTAAGTAGGGGTACTTACAGTATAGTTAAACTCCATAACTCCAATCCCTACGCCGGCATTATCCGGATCAGGTTCATATAGCGGCAGGTTGTGTTAGCAGCTATAATGGGTATGTTCTCAGCCTGTTTTTGTGTTTCTTAGCAAAACAAGGCACCCCTTTTTGATGTGGCAAATGTATAAAATTATTTAAGAACTCCGCAACTGCAGTATTTGGTTGTGCATTAACGTGATGGGCGGCAGCTTAGCTTGATTGCGGATGCTTAAATGTGTTTATTGATTTAAAAACTGGTCTACAGCTTTGCGGGCATTGTCAAACCGGTCTTCAATCCCGCTAACAACGACGTAGTTGGCATTTAATGCCCGAAGTTCTTTATGCCAAACCTCCATGAAGTGTTCCCGCTGATCGGGGAAGTCACGAAGCGGGTCTTCCTGCCAGGGCAGATCGATGTTCATCAGCAGGTAGAAGTCGTAGGTTCTTTTTGGTAGTGCATCCAGCACGATCTGCGGTGTGCGGCCCAGCATGGCATCACTCCAGATTTTTACCGTAACAAAGGTGGTGTCGCAAAAGATGAAGTCTTTATCCGCCATTGCGAGCACCGACTCTTCCAGCGCAACCTGCCCGTGGAACATGTTGATCTCGTCCTGCATGGTGCAGGGTTCCGTAAGTGCGGCACAGTAGTATCTGGCGAATTCTGCTACCCAGAGGGTGTTATAGTGTTTCGCCAGCTGCTGCGACATGGTTGATTTGCCTGTACTCTCCGGCCCTACAATCGCTATCTTTTTAATCATGTTGTGTTCGGTAAATTTTGCGCCAGTCGGTATAACCAACCGCGGCAATGTAAACGTATAAGGCATACATCAGGCCTGTAGCATAAAGGTCTTTTGAAAAGTAAACCCCTACGTAGATGATGTCTACGAAGATCCAGATCAGCCAGTTCTCCATCACCTTGCGGGCAAGGAAGACCTGTGCAACCAGACTGCATGCCGTGCAGAAGCTATCAACGAAAGGGAAGGAAGCGTCGGTATTTCGGTGCAACAGCGTGCCCAGGATGTAAGTAAAGGCAATGACGGCTAGAATTGACAGGATAATCTCTTTTTTGGTAATGGATAAAACAGGACTGCTCGCTTCATTCTGGTTTTTATTGTTGCTCCAGAAGTACCAGCCGTAAACGTTCATGATGAAGAAATACACCTGCAGACCCATATCTGCATACAGCTTGGCGTCATAAAAGATGACGATGTAGATCAGGACGCTGATGATGGCGATTGGCCAGTTTAGAATGTTATTCTTTGCTGCCAGCCAGACGCAAAGTATGCCAGTTATTACACCACACCATTCCAACCAGCCGGTTTGCGTGAAGAATTGCAGGAAACTTTCTTTCAGGGCATCAGCAAATAACAGCATGGTCAAAAGTAAATATCCTAAATAGAAATGCAACAAAAAATCCGGCAGGGAAAGCTTTTCCTTGCCGGATAATAAACCAAACAAACTATTTATGAAGAATACCCTCAATTAAGAGGATGTTTTAAGTCAAATGTATTCGGTAGTGCTCGCTACCAAGCATTTTATTAAGCAGTGTACTATGTCAAACAAAACCAAATTTCCCAGTGGCAATGTTTATGAACAAAACGGAAAAGTGATTATTGAAGTATATATAAATCTCAGTAAAATACGGGGTTCAGTGTTTCATGACGTTGTTATGACGGCCCAGCTTTGTCAAAAAACGCCGATGTTACACAGTGTTGAATTCCAGCCGAATAGGGGGGCTGAATGTAACAAGCAGAAAAATTTAGCATAAAAAAATAAAACAATTTAGAACGAAGGTTGTCTATTTGTCGAACTTAAAATGGCAACCATGACAAAGAGCTTTTTAAAATATGCAGCATGTATTGTTCCGCTTACTGCTGTATTTGCATTTACAAGCGTATTTGAAGGTGCAATCAAAGGTACAGTTGTGCCAGCGGAAGGTGCTAATATGGTAATGGCTATCTCCGGAAAGGACACGATAAGTTCGCCAATTACGGATGGTACATTCTTTCTCGCGAAGGTAAAACCGGGAACTTATTCTGTTTGGTTCAAAGGTGTAGCGCCATTTAAAGACACCCCCATCGAAGGCGTGGCTGTTGTGGAAGGAAGTACAACAGATATGGGCGAAATTAAACTTCAACAATAATATATAAACAATCAACCTAAACCTAGAGGCCACTCCTGACCAGAGTGGTCTTTTTTGTTGCTATTGTTTTGAAAAAATCCTGCATGGTATCTGTTTAAACCGTATCTTTGCACCCCGACAGGATAGTCGGGATATTACTTCATTTCGCATAGAAACTGTCGCTTCATATTTAAACGCAATTATGCCTAGAGACACCTCCATACGCTCAGTATTAATTATCGGTTCAGGACCTATTGTTATTGGTCAGGCCTGTGAGTTTGATTATTCAGGATCACAAGCCGCCCTCTCTCTAAAAGAAGAAGGAATCTCCGTTTCTATCATCAACTCCAATCCGGCAACAATCATGACGGATGAGATCATTGCAGACCACATTTACTTAAGGCCATTAACTGTTGATTCCATCGAAGAAATTTTGAAGGAGCAGCAGATTGATGCAGTATTGCCTACTATGGGTGGACAAACAGCGTTAAACCTTTGTAAAGAGGCTGAAGAACGTGGTGTTTGGGAAAAATACGGCGTACGGGTAATTGGTGTAGACGTTGCGGCGATTGAGAAGACTGAAAACAGGGAAGCTTTCCGCCAGCTGATGGTAGACATCGGTGTTGGTGTGGCAAACTCGAGAATTGCTAACTCTTTCCTTGAAGGTAAAGAAGCTGCACAAGAGATTGGCTATCCTTTAGTAATCAGACCTTCATACACCCTTGGTGGTTCAGGAGGTGGTTTCGTACACAAGAAAGAAGAATTTGACCATGCTTTAAAACGTGGTCTTGAAGCCTCTCCAACCCATGAGGTACTGGTAGAACAAGCCGTACTTGGTTGGAAAGAATATGAGCTGGAGCTTTTGCGCGACAGCAATGACAACGTGATCATCATCTGTTCTATCGAGAACTTTGACCCAATGGGTATCCACACCGGAGACTCGATCACTGTTGCTCCTGCAATGACTTTATCCGACCGTTGCTACCAGGATATGCGTAACCAGGCCATCAAAATGATGCGTGCCATCGGAACCTTTGCTGGTGGTTGTAACGTACAGTTCTCTGTTAATCCAGCAAACGATGAGATCATCGCTATCGAGATTAACCCAAGGGTTTCCCGTTCATCTGCGCTTGCAAGTAAAGCAACTGGTTATCCAATTGCAAAGATTGCTTCCAAGCTGGCTATCGGTTACAACCTTGATGAGATCGAAAATCAGATCACTAAAACGACTTCCGCTTACTTCGAGCCAACCCTTGACTATGTAATCGTTAAAATCCCTCGCTGGAACTTCGATAAATTCAAAGGTGCGAACATGGAATTAGGCTTACAGATGAAATCTGTAGGTGAGGTTATGGCAATCGGCCGCACCTTTATTGAGGCTTTGCAGAAAGCATGTCAGAGTTTAGAGATCAGCAGAGCTGGATTGGGTGCAGATGGTAAACATAACCGCAGCATCGATGAGATCATGTACGGTCTGGAGCATGCCAGCTGGAACCGCTTATTCCTGATCAAGGATGCCATGAGCATGGGTGTTCCATTGGAATCCATCCGTAAGGTAACCAGAATTGATAAATGGTTCCTTTCACAAATCCAGGAGCTGGTTCAGCTGGAAACAGAATTAAAAAGATATTCCTTAAACAACATACCGAAAGATTTCTTCATAACGCTTAAACAGAAGGGCTTCTCTGATATTCAGATTGCTTACTTGTTGGGTAACGTTACTGAAGATGAAGTTTACGACCGCAGACATGCCTTAGGCATCAAGCGTGTTTACAAGATGGTAGATACCTGTGCAGCAGAGTTCTCTGCTAAAACACCTTACTACTATTCTACTTTCGAGGAAGAAAACGAGTCGCACCGCTCTGATAAGAAGAAAGTAATTGTACTTGGATCGGGACCAAACAGAATTGGTCAAGGTATTGAGTTCGATTATTCATGTGTACACGGTATCCTTGCTGCGAAAGAAAGTGGTTACGAAGCCATTATGGTGAACTGTAATCCAGAAACAGTATCTACAGACTTCAACATCGCTGATAAATTATACTTTGAGCCAGTATTCTGGGAGCATGTTCGCGAGATCATCGACCTGGAAAACCCAGAAGGGGTAATCGTTCAGTTAGGTGGTCAGACTGCGCTTAAGATGGCTGAAAAGCTTCATGAGCATGGCATCAAGATCATCGGTACCTCTTACAATGACATGGATGTTGCAGAAGACCGCGGTCGTTTCTCTGATCTGTTAAAAGAACTTGATATTCCTTATCCAAGATACGGTGTTGCTGAAAATGCTGAAGAAGCAATTGTAGTAGCAAACGAGGTGGGTTATCCGGTACTGGTACGTCCAAGTTATGTACTGGGTGGGCAGGGTATGAGCATCGTGATCAACGATGAGGATCTGGAGAAAGCGGTTGTAAAGCTACTTGGTGACCTTCCAGGAAACCGCGTACTGATTGACCACTTCCTTGATCGTGCAGAAGAAACCGAGTCTGACTCCATCTGCGATGGTGAAGATGTACATATCGTAGGATTGATGGAGCACATCGAGCCTGCAGGTATTCACTCTGGTGATTCAAGCGCTGTATTGCCGCCATTCAGCTTGTCTGAAGAGGTTGTTGCAAACATGGAAGCATATTCCAAGAAGATTGCACATGCGCTGAATGTACGAGGTTTACTGAACATCCAGTTCGCTGTTAAAGACAATAAAGTATATGTGATTGAAGCCAATCCAAGAGCTTCAAGGACCGTTCCTTTCATTGCGAAGGCTTACCAGGTTCCTTACATCAATATTGCCACTAAGGTAATGCTTGGTGTAAATAAACTTATAGACTTCACTATTGAGCGCAAGCTTGAAGGCTTCGCGATTAAGGAGCCTGTATTCTCTTTCGATAAGTTCCCTGAAGTAACCAAAGAATTAGGTCCGGAAATGAAGTCGANNCAGGTGAGGCTATTCGTTTCATCAAAGACCTTGAAGATCCTTACTTCCGTAAGTTGGTTAAAGACAAGTCCATGTACTTAAGTAAATAGTTCCTTCTTAATTTAAATACAAGACCAGGCGAAAGCCTGGTTTTTTTATGCCCTGAAAAATCTGGCGCAAAAAAAAACCTCGTTACCCTCCGGTAACGAGATTTTAATCATCCCTATAATTATGTTAAAACCCACCTCTGGATTAGAACAATTAGGTATAGTCAATAAGCGCTCCAACTTTGTCTTTACCACGAATTGTGTTTAAAACACCTTTAAACGGCCTTTTTGTTGTGCCAATAGCTAGATGTCCATTCCACAATGGGAATATAATTCCCCAACCTGTAGATAATAATTCAAGTTCAAGGGCTTTTTAGCCGAATAAAATGGCTAACACATCTTCTATTTTGCTGATGCCAATCACTTCGATGCTGTACTTCTCCATCACCAGCCCTTTCAGGTTAAACTTCGACACAAAGATCTTATCGAAGCCCAGTTTTTGTGCTTCCAGTATGCGTTGATCAATGCGGTTAACCGCCCGGATCTCTCCCGAAAGACCAACCTCTGCAGCAAAGCAGTTCTTAGAACTTACCGGGATATCTTCATGAGAAGAAATAATGGCCACAATAATAGCAAGGTCAATGGCCGGATCTTCCACCTTAATACCACCTGCAATATTTAAAAACACATCACGGGTGCTCAGCTTAAATCCACAGCGCTTTTCGAGCACGGCCAGCAGCATGTTCATCCGTCTGGTGTCAAAGCCTGTAGCAGAGCGCTGAGGCGTTCCATATGCGGCAATGCTCACCAATGCCTGTGTTTCTATTAACATTGGTCTGGCGCCTTCTAAAGTGGCTGAAATCGCAATGCCACTCAGCTCTTCATCCCGCTGGGAAAGCAGAATCTCCGAAGGATTGGAAACCTCCCGTAAGCCGGTGCTGTTCATGGCATAAATGCCCATTTCTGCTGCAGCACCAAACCTGTTCTTAATAGACCTTAAAATGCGGTAAACATGGTGGCGGTCGCCTTCAAACTGCAATACAGTGTCTACCATATGTTCCAGTATCTTCGGCCCAGCGATGGCGCCGTCTTTCGTGATGTGCCCGATCAGGAACACCGGCGTATCCGTTTCTTTGGCAAAGCGAAGCAGTTCTGCGGTACATTCCCGCACCTGCGATACACTGCCCGGAGTAGAATCGATATGTGCCGAGTGCAGGGTTTGTATGGAGTCTACGATGATGATCTCCGGTTCCAGGATCTCGATCTGTTTAAATATATTTTGCGTAGAGGTTTCTGTAAGGATATAACAATCTGCCCGTGGTGTGTTGGTGATCCGTTCTGCGCGCATCTTGATCTGCTGCTCACTCTCTTCCCCGGAGATATACAGCACCTTTTTATTTTCGATATTCAGTGCCAGCTGCAGCATCAATGTTGATTTACCAATGCCCGGTTCGCCACCAATCAGCGTCACGGATCCGGTAACCAGTCCGCCGCCAAGTACGCGATCCAGCTCCTGATCGCTCGTGCTCAAACGTTTCTCCGTAGATGAAACAATGGTACTGACCTGGCTGGGCACATTGCTGCGGTGCGTGGAAGAACTGGTCTTCCAGGAAGGCACTTTTGCGCTGCTTTTCTCAACGATCTCTTCAACAAAGGTATTCCACTGGTTACATGATGGGCATTTGCCGAGCCATTTCGCGGATTCATAACCGCAGCTCTGGCAGAAATAGGAGGATTTAGCTTTAGCCAATTGCTTAGTATTTAGTTGTTACGAATTTAGCTTTTAATAACCGAAAAGTACAGCAAGCAAAAAGGGTACTCTGCTGAATACCCTTTTTGTTGTTGTTTTAGAGTTTGATCTCTTCTTCCTTAGAAGAAAGGATGTGAAATTCGGTTAGGTTGTAAGAGGAAACTGCACGGATCTTAATTCGTTGTCCGAATTTGAAGAACCATTTCCATTGCAGGGAATAAATCCCTTTCTTAATGTACGCTTCAATGTATGGATGAACACACAAGGTAACGTTCTTTTCATTTTGCTCCCTAAGGATGTAGTTCAGGTTATTCTCAATGTCATCCATCAACACGATGCTGGCTTTGATTTCTCCCGTTCCACCGCAAGTCGGACATTTCTCGCTTGTCACAATGTTCATTTCAGGTCTAACCCGCTGGCGGGTGATCTGTACCAAGCCAAACTTACTCGGAGGCAGGATGGTATGTTTCGCACGATCAAGTTGCATCAGTTCACGTAAATCATCAAACAGGATTTTCCTGTTCAGTGGTTTGTGCATATCAATGAAGTCGATCACCACAATACCGCCCATATCTCTCAGCCTAAGCTGGCGGGCAATTTCTTTTGCAGCCTCTTTATTAACCTGTAAGGCATTCTCTTCCTGGTTTTCCTTGCTTGCAGTTCTGTTTCCGCTGTTCACGTCAATAACGTGCAATGCTTCTGTATGCTCAACAACAAGGTAGGCCCCACCAGGTAGGTTCACGGTTTTACCGAAGCCATTTTTGATTTGCTTTTCGATCCCGAAATGCTCAAAGATGGGCTCTTTGTGTCTGTAATGTTTAACGATTTTCTCCATTTCCGGAGAGATCTCATGTACGTACGATTTAATGTCTTCGTACAGGTGTTGATCGTTAACATGAACGTTCGTGAAATCTGTACTCAGAATATCACGGATTAAAGTCGAAGTGCGGTCCATTTCTCCCCACACTCTTTTTGAAGGCTCTGCATCAGGTAACTTCTTCATGAAGTTTTCCCATTTCGCAACAGAGTCCATCAAGTCTTTTTGTAATTCAGCAACGCCTTTCCCTTCGGAAACAGTTCTGATGATCACACCAAAGTTTTTAGGTTTAATACTTTCGATAATCTTCTTAAGACGATTACGTTCTGTATTGCTCTTAACCTTTTTGGAGATGGAGATCACATTTGAAAAGGGTACTAAAACAATGTACCGGCCTGCGATGGAAAGATCAGAACTTAGACGGGGTCCTTTCGTTGAAATAGGCTCTTTGGCTATTTGAACCGGCACCACCATATTTTTGAAAACGACTTCAGATATTTTACCAGCCTTATTAATGTCGGGCTCTAATTTGATATCATCCAGTAAATTTCCAGTGACTGATCCATTCCGCTTAATTTTTGTGAGCTTTATTAAAGACTGCACCTGAGGGCCTAGATCAAAATAATGCAGAAAAGCATCTTTTTCATAACCAACATCAACAAACGCCGCGTTCAGGCCGGGCATAATTTTCTTTATGCGGCCTAAATAAATATCGCCAACAGCATAATTATTGTTGATGTGTTNNTTCTTTTTTTACCGCTTGGCATAATTTTAAAGTTTAATATTTTAAAAATCTGTTTATTAAATTTTTTATTGCAGCTCGGCTACCTTTCTGTCAATAAATTTAGACAGTGTAAGGTTTCCTGCTAGCTTTTTACTTTGCAAATAGGCGTCTATAGCTTCTTTGTTTTTTCCTAAGCTCTCGTAAGAGGTAGCCAGATAGAAATAAGCATCTGGTGATGGTTTGATGGCAATGATGTCATTAAACCTGGTGATGGCTTTATCGAACTGACCGGACTTTATCGCAAAGATGCCTAAACTCATGTTTGCTTTAAGGTTCTTTGGATCTTTTTTCACCACGTCCATCAGCATGGCAATACCTTGCATCGGCATACCCATACCATTAACGATGGTAATTCCCAATCCGGTTTTAGCATCCAGATTCGTAGAATCCAGCGCTACAGCTGCGCTGTATGATGCATTAGCTTTTTGCAACAGGGGCTGCAACAATGTGCTGTCCCTGCTGTTATCAAATGCTTTCATCAGCTTCTCGCCAGAGGCAAGCCAGCTATCTAATGTTTTTTCCTGCTGTGCAACCATTTCCAGGTACAATGCACTTGGAACAGGCTGATCTACCGCATCCCACTTTTTAGCCAGTGCAGCTGCAAGGTTAGTTTTTTTGCTCCCGTTTGAAGTCTTAAATTCGTTTTCCATGGTGGAAATCTCCTTCGCAACAGCGGAGCCGACTAAGTTCTTACCTACAGTTGAAACCTCATCCAGATTAATCTGAGCAGCTTCAGCCTGCATTGGACCTGCTGCAGGTGCAGCGGTAGTATCTTCCTTTGGTTTAACCAAGCCCTTAATATCTCGAGTAAACAAAAATACAACCAGCAGCAGCACTGCTGAAATTAAGATAATTTGTTTCGATCGGATATTTGACATAGTAAATTAGGCTTCTACAGCAGTAATTTTTTTAGAGTTGTTTTTTACTTTCTCCACGAACACTTTCGCAGGCTTAAAGCTTGGCACAAAATGCTCAGGGATAATGATCGCAGTATTCTTAGAAATATTTCTGGCAGTCTTCTGTGCACGTTTCTTTACAACAAAACTTCCAAAACCTCTGACGTATACGTTCTCGCCACTGATCATGCTATTTTTAATTACCTTGAAAAAAGCTTCAACTGCTTCCTGCACATCTACTTTCTCAATTCCTGTCTTTGTTGATATTTCTGTAATAATATCTGCCTTAGTCATATTCGTTATTATTAATTTATTGTGTGTTATGTTTATCAGTGTTTTGGGGTTGCAAAAGTATTGCTTTTTAACGAGATAGGAAAATAAAAGATCATTTATTTGTAGTTTAAAGCATCAGCCGAATGCAAGTTTTGTAAATAAGTATTAATAAGCATGTACTTTTGCAGGCATGAATTTTCAACCGGAAATAATCACCTGGTATTTAGATAATAAACGTGAATTACCCTGGAGAAATACATCTGATGCTTACATTATTTGGCTTTCTGAAATTATCCTGCAGCAAACACGCGTGGAGCAGGGTATGCCGTATTTCAACCGCTTTTTAACGCGCTTCCCCACGGTCAAAGACTTCGCCGCGGCTTCCGAATCTGAAATCTTGAAACTCTGGGAGGGTTTAGGTTATTACTCCAGAGGAAGAAACATGCTGTATACCGCCAGGGCGGTTATGGAGCACCATGACGGCATTTTCCCGACGCAGTATGATGCTTTGGTTAAACTCAAGGGCATAGGCGATTACACGGCTGCTGCCATCAGCTCCTTCTCTGCTAAAGAGGTACGTGCAGTGGTAGACGGAAATGTGTTCCGTGTACTTGCCCGATACTTTGGTATCGATCTTCCGATTAACAGTCCTGCGGGGAAAAAGGAATTTTCTGCACTGGCTACAGACCTGATCCAGGGACAAGATCCCTCCATCTACAACCAGGCGATTATGGAGTTCGGCGCATTGCAGTGCAAACCTAAATTGCCGCTGTGTGAAAGTTGTCCACTGCGCCCGGGTTGCTATGCTTTTAAGCACGATCTAACGCAGGTGCTGCCCATAAAGTTAAAGCCCGCTGGTAAGCGTGTACGCCACTTCAACTACTTCGTGATGGAGCAGGATGGCCATGTTTTAATGAAGCAACGTAGCGCAGGCGATATCTGGCAGCAGCTCTATGATTTCCCCTTGGTGGAGACTACTCAGGAGCATTATGCAGATCCGGAAGCGTTTCAGCAAGCAGTGCAGGAACTGTTTGGAAGCAGCCCAATATTACGTCCTGTGATAAACAAGAAACATGTACTTACGCACCAAATAATATATGTGCAGTTCTTTGCTTTAGACAATAATATCACTAACTTTAATACAAAGGCAGGTTTAAAATGGCTAAACAAGGAGGCCATGATGGCTGCGCCAAAACCGAATGTCATTAACGACTTTGTTAAATTTTATCTAACCAAATTATAAGTCCATGTCAGGTATCAATAAGGTAATTTTAGTAGGACATTTAGGCAAAGATCCTGAAGTCCGGCATTTAGAAGGAGGTGTTACAGTTGCGAGTTTTCCTTTGGCGACTTCTGAGAGCTATAACAAAGATGGCAAACGTGTAGAACAAACTGAATGGCATAACATCGTGCTTTGGCGGGGGCTGGCGGAGGTTGCCTCCAAATACCTGACCAAAGGCAAGCTGGTTTATATTGAAGGTAAGTTACGTACCCGGACTTTCGAGGATCGGGAAAAAGTGAAGAAATATGTTACTGAGGTTGTGGCAGAGAACTTTACTTTGCTTGGCCGTAAAAGTGATTTTGAAAACACAACACCTGCCGCTGCTGTATCAAAACCGGAACATGATTTCTCCGGGTCGGCAGATATCGGTGGAGATATCCCGTTCTAGTAAATAAAAGGAATTTTAGTAGCCGTCTCACATCCATCTGGTGAGGCGGCTTTTTTGTTGCCTACTGCTTGCAGGTTGAGCAGGCCTTTGTCTGGCCTCCATCAGGCCTTGATCTGGCTACAGGCCTGCCCAGGCCAGGTAGACCCCTGCTAGAGGGCAACTCGAGGCCNNTTCAATTATCATTTAAGACTACTACTGAATCTTCGTGTAGTAGATGTTCAATTTTACTTTATTGTTAGGGTTGGTGAATGACCCGATTACAGATCTGCCTCCTGAAGTTGGAAGGGCAAGTAGCGTAGATTCGTTTGCCGTTGCACCTGTTGGTGCAATGAAAGTACCGAAATCTTGTGTTTTGCCATCAAGCAAATCCTGCAAATAGGCGGTAACAATGAAGGTATAGTTCTTCTTCGTCGCGTTGTATGTGCCGCCGTAATTAACCAGTTTCCGTTGATCGGTACCCAGGAAATCATCTGGAATATAAGTACGTTGACCAGCGATATCGTAACGGTATAATGCCAAACGGTTTGCAGGCGTATAAGGGGCAACATCGCTGCCAGCATCAATGTCTAATACCAATTCTGCTTTATTGATAATCACTTTACCACCTAAGCTCTGGATTAGACTCGAAAGGTGTGGAAAGGAAATCTTGTTTNNGATATTGCGTACCAGGGTTTGCCAGTTGTGTCTCAACTGCAGTTCCGGTGTAGTCATGTTTAACCGTTGCGGCAACCGGGTTAACACTTGTGTTGATCGGGAAAAAGCCTGCTACAGTGTCTATCTTTGATGCTGTGGTTGAATTCGCTTGCTTAAAATAAACTTCTAATGCTGCGCCTCCGGAGCTTGACAAGTTGAAAAATGCCAATGCGCCTTTACCTGAAGAACGTTCCTTCTTCACACTTACCCGAAGTCCTTTGAAGCGACTATTGAAAAACGCAGAGTTAACCAATGCATTTGCAGGGCTATTCAGGATATTCTGGGTGATGAAGTTGTTGTCTAGCTTAATTCTTAAAGCCTTAACACTTTTTGTCGTGTCAGCTGCGCCGCTCACCACCTCCGTCACCGTTACCGGTGTATTTGGTTTAATGCGGCCGGTAAAATTACCCACTACGCCATTCTGGCCGTAGTCAGCGCTGGTGTTTACGCTCCATTCCTTGTTACTAAGAAAAGATGTCTGTGTAGACAGGTTGTCTGCTAACTGATGAACGTCCACGCTGTAGATGGAAGTTGAATCGCCATAAAACTCGCTTGCGTAAGGCAATACCAGCACAGCGGAGTCAAGCGTTGCATCCAATTGGATCTTGTAATTGGAACTCGGCAGGTTTACGCTCATGGCAAGACTCGCTTCAGTGGTTCCTAAAACCGGATCTGTTAACAATCCAAGCGGGTAACGGGTAAGATCGTTCGTGTTTGTCGGATCCTCAAGCAAAGTCTGGGTGTTGATGGTTAAGGTGTCAATCAATTCGCCTTGAACAGCGGTTTGAGGATCAACATCTAATCCAATGGTATTCTCGGACTCACAGGATGCAAAAAGAAAAAGACCTATCAACAGGGTTAATAAGTCTATTTTGTAAAATCTCATAATAAATTAATAATGCTGTTAAGCTATTGACTGTAATTCTTCAGTTGAGATTTCTTCGTACAAATTGTAGAAGTTCTCAAAATCTTCTGTTAAATTATAAGCTAAAGTTGGTTTGTTGGAATCTTTAACAAATTTTAACACATCGTCTTCAAGCTTTTCATCTGCTAACACTACTGCGTCTGAGTAGGTTATGGCGCCAATATGCATTGTGCTGCAATCTGCCTTTTCAAATACTTTAGTGTCCGCTTCAGTCATGTTGTTCATAACTGCTTTAGTAGAAAGTTTTGGGTTAAGATTTTCCGTAAAGCAATTCTCATAAACAGAATAAACCACTTTAGCGCTCTTAAACGTTGGGTCATTCTTGTAGCTGGTTTTAATGTAAACCGGAACTAATGAAGTCATCCAGCCGTGGCAATGAACGATATCTGGTGCCCAGCCTAGTTTCTTAACGGTCTCCAAAGCGCCTTTGCAAAAGAAAATTGCTCTTTCGTCGTTGTCTTCGTAAAATTTGCTTTCTTTGTCCCTGAAAACATACTTGCGGTGGAAGTAGTCTTCGTTATCCAGGAAGTAAACCTGCATACGTGCTGCAGGAATAGAGGCAACTTTGATAATTAAAGGATTATCATTATCGTCGATAACGATGTTCATGCCTGATAAGCGAATCACTTCGTGTAATCTATTCCTTCTTTCATTAATGTTTCCGAATTTTGGCATAAGAATCCGAATTTCGAATCCTTTGTCTTGCATTGCCTGAGGCAATTGGCGTGTAATTTCTGAAATTTTGGTGAGTTCGAGGAAAGGCGACATCTCGTGTGTAACAATCAGTAGCTTCGTTTTTGCCATCTCCATATTCGTAGATAAATTATGTTAAAGAAAAGATAATCAAGGCGCAAAGATAGCAAAATTATACCATTTATCAACTTCTTAGGCAAGATGTTTTGTTGGGAAATTATAAATAACCAACTTAGCAGCCTAAATTTTTAGAAGCTGTTTTGAAAGTAATTAATACGATAGCCGCATTGAAAATGCTGCTCGAGCCGGTAAATGCGGCAAACCAAAAAATTGCCCTTGTACCTACTATGGGTGCACTTCATCCAGGACATGTTTCGCTCATCAAAGCTGCTCAGGAAATCGCAGATTTTGTAGTATGCAGCGTTTTTGTAAACCCCACTCAATTTACAGATCCCAAGGATCTTGAAAAATATCCCCGCCCGGTAGAACATGACATTAAGATGCTTGAAGCAGCTGGCTGCGACTTGGTATTTATGCCCGCCGTTCAGGAGATGTATCCGGAGCAGGAGCAATGGCATATTGACCTTGGCTCTGCAGAATTTCTGCTAGAGGGTGCTTACCGTAAAGGTCACTACCAGGGTGTAACCCAAATTGTGAAAAAGTTGTTCGATGCGGTGCAGCCGCATAAAGCGCTGTTTGGGCAAAAAGACTATCAGCAGGTGCTGATGATCCAGAATATGGTGAATTACTTTAAGCTGCCAATTGAAATTGTTACCTGCCCGATTATTCGGGAACAGGACGGCCTGGCAATGAGTTCCAGAAACATCCACCTTTCTGCGGCAGACCGGGAACATGCTTTGGTGTTAAGTAAAGCGCTCCAATACGTGAAGGATAACTTCGAACAGGAAAGTGTAGCAGCATTAGAAGCGCATGCAAGTGCCATGATCAGCAACACACCTGGGGTAGAGCTGGATTACTTCAGTATTGTGGACGGTACGACGCTGGAAAAGCAAGATGATAAAACGGCTGAAAACCTGGTTGCGCTGGTAGCTGCCAAGGTTGGTCATACCAGGCTCATAGATAACATGCTGTTAAGCTAATAATGTTATTTCCGGTTTAAAAATACCTAACTTTGTGGTATGATAATTCAAATTTTAAAGTCTAAAATTCACCGTGTAAAGGTGACCCAGGCTGAATTGAACTATGTTGGAAGCATCACCATTGATGAAGATCTGATGGATGCTGCTCAGATTATAGCGAATGAAAAGGTGCAGATCGTGAACAATAACAATGGTGAACGTTTCGAGACCTATGTAATCAAAGGCGAGCGTGGTACTGGTATGGTGTGTCTTAATGGCGCAACAGCCCGTAAAGTGCAGGTTGGTGATATTCTAATCATTATGTCTTACGGATCACTGCCAATTGAAGAAGCAAAGAAATACCATCCGATATTAGTTTTCCCAGACGATAACAATCATTTATTGAAATAAACTGCTGAATACGATTGTATTAAAATTGCTATGCTGCCATAATATTTAGTTCTTAAATACTAAATTTGGCCAGACCATATCTCATAAATACAATATTATGCAATTTCAATTAAGTGAAGAACAATTAATGATCCAGCAAGCTGCGCGGGATTTCGCACAGCATGAGTTAAAACCTGGCGTTATTGAGCGTGACGAGCATCAGAAATTTCCGGCAGAGCAAGTGAAAAAACTTGGTGAGCTGGGTTTCCTGGGTATGATGGTAGATGAAAAATACCATGGTAGCGGGTTGGATGCGTTGTCGTACGTTCTGGTAATGGAAGAGCTTTCTAAAATAGATGCATCTGCATCCGTGGTGGTTTCTGTTAACAATTCCCTGGTTTGTTATGGACTGGAGGCTTATGGTACAGAGGCACAGAAAGAGAAATATTTAAAGCCATTGGCTTCTGGTGAACAAATTGGTGCATTCTGCCTTTCAGAGCCTGAGGCTGGTTCTGATGCTACTTCGCAGCGGACAACCGCAGAAGATATGGGCGACTACTATCTTTTGAATGGTACCAAAAACTGGATCACCAACGGTGGCACTGCATCTGTGTATCTGGTTATTGCCCAAACAGACAGATCCCTGAAACATCGTGGAATTAACGCCTTCATCGTAGAAAAAGGGATGGAAGGCTTTACTGTTGGTCCAAAGGAGAACAAACTTGGAATCCGGGGTAGTGACACCCATTCATTGATGTTCAATGACGTTAAGGTGCCTAAGGAGAACCGCATTGGCGAGGATGGCTTCGGCTTTAAGTTCGCGATGAAGACCCTTGAAGGTGGTCGTATCGGTATTGCAGCACAAGCACTAGGTATCGCTGCCGGCGCGTATGAGCTTGCGCTTGAATACGCTAAACAAAGAAAATCTTTCGGTAAAGCAATTGCAGATCATCAGGCTATTGCCTTTAAACTTGCAGACATGGCTACGCAGATTGAAGCAGCCAGAATGCTGGTATATAAAGCTGCCTGGTTGAAAGATCAGGGACAGCCTTATACGCTTGCAGGATCAATGGCTAAACTTTACGCATCTAAAGTGGCCATGGACGTAACCGTGGAAGCGGTACAAATCCACGGCGGTTACGGCTTCGTTAAAGAGTATCACGTAGAACGTTTGATGCGTGATGCCAAAATTACCCAGATCTATGAAGGTACCTCAGAAATCCAGAAAATGGTGATTTCAAGGGAAGTCCTTAAATAATACTAGTCATTTTTGGCAAGTACGCCAAAGATTGATTTCATGATGGCAATGACAATGGCGAGTAATGCGGCCGACCAGAATCCGGCGGTATGAAAGCCATCCAGCATGGAATCGACCAGCAGGATCATCAACACGGTGATTACAAAAGAAAACAAGCCTAATGTAAGTACGGTAATCGGGAAGGTAAGCACGCGCAGGATAAAGCCTATGGTAGCATTTGTAAGTGCAATCAGAATTGCAGCGATGATTGCAGTACCAAAGCCGTCTACCTGAACGCCAGGTGCCACGTACGCTGAAATGAGCATGATAATGCCCATAAGTAAGATGTCTAGTATAATTTTCATTTGTTTGCTGTTCGTTTTAATATATTCGTTGTATGTTAAAGTTCGCTGCCCTTTGTTGTGTGTTGATCTCGTTTTGTTGTCTTGCTGCATGCAATTCTACAAAAAACAAGCCGCTTGACATCAATTTTTCCAATGATAGTACCGCTATTGTGATCAAGAACATTGATCCGGCAGGTATGGCAAAGATCAGAAATGGAGAGCTAAGCGATTCTTTGCTGCAGGAGCTGGTAACTGTAGTAGAATCTCCCTTGGCGGATGATACTGTCGGGATGCAGGTGCAAATGCCTGGAAAGGTAATGCAAGCCAGGGACTCTTTGATTTTTAAGCCGGCACATCCTTTTGAGAAGGGCAGGAGGTATATGGTACTCACCTATATCAATTCAAAATTCGCCGATTTCCAGTCTATTATAAAGACTAAGACAAAATTCAATATGGCACCAAATCAAAAAGTGCTTGAATTCTTGTAACCACTTGATTTTTAAATTAAAAAAAAATATATTACCTTTGTGCTCTAATAGAGGATAAGAGGGGGCAAAGGTCCCCTCTTTTCTTTTGTTAAAATTTTGATATGCAAGTAGAAAATAGAGTAAAAGAGTTAATTGAAGAAAAGATTTCGGACAGACCGGAACTGTTCTTGGTGGAAATTAAAATGCTTCCGAACAATAAGCTTATTATTCACGTTGATGGTGATGAAGGTATAAGTATCCAGGATTGTGCGGCCATAAGCAGACATGTCGGTTTTCATTTAGAAGAGGAAAACGTGATTGAGCAGGCTTACAATCTGGAGGTGTCATCTCCAGGTGTTGGAGAGCCTTTGAAATTAAAGCGTCAGTACTACAAGAATGTTGGCCGGGATTTAAGTGTTAAATTTTCGGACGGCACGAAAAAAGAAGGTAAATTGTTATCTGTTACAGATGATGCCATTACCATCGAGGAGCAGATTAAAGAAAAAGGTAAAAAAGCGAGATTAGAGGAAGCTGTGATCAGCTTTGATCAAATAGTAGAAACAAAGGTTTTAATTTCATTTAAATAAAAATGAGCAATATTAATTTAATCGATTCATTTCAGGAGTTTAAGGACTTCAAGAATATCGACCGTCCGACGGTAATCAGTGTGTTGGAAGAGGTTTTCCGCAGTATGTTGCGGAAGAAGTATGGCACGGATGAGAACTGCGACGTTATCGTGAACCCTGACAATGGAGATTTGGAGATCTGGCGCACCAGGAAAGTGATGGAAGATGGATTTTCTGAGGATGATGACCTTGAAATTGAATTATCTGAGGTTAAACAGTTGGATCCGGATATGGAAGTTGGTGACGACTACATTGAGCAGATTACATTGGAGAGCTTTGGTCGCAGAGCAATTTTAGCTGCCCGTCAGACTTTAGTTTCCAAAGTTCTGGAACTGGAGAAAGATGAGATCTTCAAGAAATATAAAGACAGGGTTGGTGAGATTGTAACTGGTGAGGTTTACCAGGTGTGGAAGAAAGAGACCCTGATTCTGGATGACGAAGGTAATGAGTTGATCATGCCTAAGACAGAGCAAATTCCGGCTGATTATTTCAAAAAAGGTGATACTGTACGTGCAGTGATCTCTAAAGTTGATATGGTAAACGCAACACCAAAGATTATCATCTCGAGGATTGCACCGGAGTTTTTACAAAGATTATTTGAGATTGAAGTACCTGAGATTTTCGATGGCTTAATTACCATTAAGAAAATTGTAAGAGAACCAGGAGAACGTGCTAAGGTAGCTGTTGAATCTTATGACGATCGTATTGATCCGGTTGGAGCATGCGTTGGTATGAAAGGTTCACGTATCCATGGTATTGTTCGGGAGTTGAAAAACGAGAATATCGACGTGATTAACTTCACCAATAACGTTTCGCTATACATCCAAAGGGCATTAAGTCCTGCGAAGATTACTTCAATTAAGCTTGACGATGAGACTAAACATGCTTCGGTATATCTGAAGCCAGATCAGGTTTCTTTGGCTATTGGTAGAGGCGGACACAATATTAAACTTGCGGGTAAGTTAACCGGTTATGAGATTGATGTTTACCGTGAAGCTGGTGAAGAGGATGAGGATGTGGATATTGAGGAATTCTCAGATGAAATCGATAGCTGGATCATTGATGAGCTGAAAGCTATTGGATGTGATACTGCAAAAAGTGTATTAACACTTTCAGTTGACGAACTGGTTAAACGTACCGACCTTGAAGAAGAAACGATCAAAGAAGTGATCAGCATTTTAAGGTCAGAGTTTGAATAGGCGTTTGCTATTTATTGAACCTGTATTATATTCTCTTAACAGATTAAAAAATAGGGTTATATGTGCTTCCAAAATTTAAAAACTAATTGTAAGGACATGAAATAAACAAGAATAAACGTTACTTTTGTATAAGAATTAAGAAAAAATAGGATATCAATGTCAGACGACAAACCAATAATTTTATTTAAAGCAGTTAAGGAACTTAACGTCGGAATCGCTACGGCTGTAGAGTTTCTGGAAAAGAAAGGCTTCTCTGTGGAAAATAAACCCACTACTAAGCTCTCCCGTGAGATGTATGATTCGTTGTTAAAAGAGTTTCAGGGAGACAAAATTGTAAAAGAAGAAGCTAATCAAATTGTTATAGGTAAAATTCGTCGTGATGAGCCTGAAGTAACTGAGAAAGTTGCGGAGGCACCTAGAAAGAATGTAGAGTTTGAAAATGAGGGTATATTAGTTAAGAACCTTAACGTACATACACCACATACAGAAAAACCTAAGGAAGAGGCGGCGGTTGCTCCTAAAGCAAAAGAAGAACCAGCTCCGGCTGCACCTGCTGCTAAAGCAGAGGAGAAGCTTGAAGAAGGCACATTGCCAGGTGTGAAAATTGTCGGTAAGATTGATCTGAGCAACCTGAATGCGAAAACCAGACCTTCTAAAAAGGACGAACCTGCAGCTCCTGCAGAACAGCCTGTTGCGCCTGAAGCACCGAAAGCTGTTGTTCCTGAACCTGCGAAGGTTGAACCAGTTGTAGCCCCTGCAGTAGAAGAACCTGCTGCACCTGAAGCACCAAAAGAAGTTGTTGCTGAGGCACCGAAACCAGTTGAAAAGCCGGTTGAAGCACCTAAGGCTGCAGCACCTGCTCCTACGCCTGCTCCTGTACCGGAAGCGCCTAAAGCGGATAAACCGGAGGAGGTTGAGGTTATTAAAGCACGTTCGGTTAAATTATCAGGTCCTAACATTATCGGTAAAATTGTTTTACCAACAACACCTGAAAGAAAATCACAGCCTGTTGCTTCTTCTAACGAAAGTGCAGAAGCGAAGCGCAAGCGTAAACGTAAGAAAACACCTGGTGTAAATCCGGTGCAAGGTCAAGGAACTGCTGCTGGTGGTAATCAGCATGGTGGTCCTGGTACGGCTCCACGCCCAGCGGGTGCGCCTTCGTTCACGAACAGACCTGATTTCAGGAATAATACAAACAACACTGCCAACAGGCCAAACTTTAGAAACGCCAGACCGGGTGCGCCTGGTTCAGGAGGTCCTAAGGAAGAACCTACGGAGAAAGAAATACAAGATCAGATCAAAGCAACACTTGCTCGTTTGAGCGGTGCTGGTAAATCTGGTAAGTTTGCACAACGTGCTAAACTTCGTCGCCAGAAACGTGACGATGTTGCCATGACAGCTGAAGAGGCTGCAATGGAGCAGGAATTACAATCCAAAGTACTTCGTGTTACCGAGTTTGTTACAGCGAATGAGCTTGCAAACATGATGGACGTACCAGTTACGAAAATCATTGGTACTTGTATGAGCTTGGGTATGTTCGTTTCCATCAACCAGCGTTTAGATGCGGAGACCCTTACCATTGTGGCTGACGAGTTTGGATATGAGATCCAGTTTGTTAAACCTGATGATGAGAGCGATTCGATTATCGAGCAGGAGGATGATCCGGAAGATTTAATTCCAAGAGCACCGGTTGTGACCATTATGGGACACGTGGATCACGGTAAAACATCCTTGCTGGATTATATCCGTAAAGCAAACGTTGTTGCCGGTGAAGCAGGTGGTATTACCCAGCACATTGGTGCATACATGGTAACTACACCGACTGGTAAGCAGGTAACCTTCCTGGATACACCGGGTCACGAGGCCTTTACGGCGATGCGTGCACGTGGTGCGAAAGTAGCGGATATCGCGATTATCGTTGTAGCGGCGGACGATGCGGTGATGCCTCAAACAAAAGAGGCGATTAACCACGCACAGGCTGCAGGTGTACCATTGGTATTTGCATTTACTAAAATTGATAAGCCAGGTGCGAATTCAGAACGCATCAGAGAGCAACTTTCTCAGATGAATATCCTGGTTGAGGATTGGGGTGGTAAATTCCAATCGCAGGAGATCTCTGGTAAGAGTGGTTTAAACGTGGATCTATTACTTGAAAAAGTATTACTTGAAGCAGAATTACTTGAGCTGAAAGCTAATCCTAACAAACGTGCTACAGGTAGCGTGATCGAAGCTACTCTGGATAAAGGCCGTGGTATTGTGACTACAGTTCTTGTTCAGGCAGGTACTTTGAAAATTGGTGATCCAATTTTAGCAGGCAGCTACAGCGGTCGTGTTAAAGCGCTATTCAATGAGCGTGGACAAAAGGTAAATGAGGNNTGTACCGGTTCAGGTATTGGGTATGCAGGGTGCACCAACCGCGGGTGACAGGTTCAACGCGTTGGAAACTGAACATGAAGCTCGTGATATTGCAAACAAACGTCTGCAGTTGATGCGTGAGCAAGGTTTACGTACCCAGAAACACATTACCTTGGATGAGATTGGAAGACGTCTTGCAATTGGTAACTTTAAAGAGCTTAACCTGATTGTTAAAGGTGACGTGGATGGATCTATCGAGGCACTATCTGACTCGTTATTGAAACTGTCTACCCAGGAAATCCAGATCAACATCATTGGTAAAGCGGTTGGTCAGATCTCAGAATCTGATGTACTTCTTGCTTCTGCTTCTGATGCGATCATTATCGGTTTCCAGGTTCGTCCATCTTCAGGTGCAAGGAAGCTTGCTGAAGCGGAGCAAATCGACATCCGTCTGTACTCGATCATCTACGATGCGATCAACGAGATCAAAGCGGCGATGGAGGGTATGTTAGCACCGGAATTCGAAGAGAAAATCACTGCGAACGTGGAGATCAGAGATGTCTTCAAGATCACGAAAGTGGGTACCATTGCAGGATGTATGGTTCTTGATGGTAAGATTACCAGAAACAGCAAGATCCGGATTGTACGTGACGGTGTNNTGAACTTGCTTCATTGAAACGTTACAAAGATGATGTGAAAGAGGTTAACGCCGGTTACGAATGCGGATTGAACATCCATAACTTCAATAACATTGAGGTAGGGGATATCGTTGAGGCTTACGAGCAGGTAGAGGTTAAGAGAAAACTTTAATCTGAAAACTTTATAATATTCAAATCCCTGTCTGTTCATTCAGACAGGGATTTTTAGTTAAATGCAATATATAAATCTACTAGTATGTGTGTAGTAAAAGTTGGATTCCTGATTTCCTATGATTTTGAATATCTCAAAATCTCATTGCCACGGGTGTATGCCCAGGCATCTAGAATATATCTTGCGGTAGATGTAGACGGAAAGACCTGGTCGGGAACTGACTTAACTATTCCACAGGAGTTTTGGGACTGGGTGAAAGCGATTGATACTGAACAAAAGATTGAAATCTATTATGACAAGTTCTATGTTGAAGGACTAAGTCCTATGGAATGTGATACCAGAGAGCGGAACATGTTGGGCAAAGCTATGGGGAAAAGCGACTGGTATTTACAGATTGATGCTGATGAGTATTTTGTCGATTTCGGGCATTTCGTTCATAAATTGAAAAACTTTAAGGCTGTGGAGCCAACTACTGTAAACTGCCGTGTGGTAACTCTTTTCAAGGCGCTATCCCCGGGGTACCTAACGATTGATGAGTCTTTCGAAACGCTAAGCTTCGCTACAAATAATCCGGTATATAACATTGCCAGAAATAATACCACGGGCAATCAGCAGATGTATTGGGAAGACCTTGTGTTGCATCAAAGTTGGGCAAGGGACGAGGATGAAATTTGGTTTAAGTTATCTAATTGGAGCCATAAGAATGATTTTAATACGGCCAGCTTCTTCAATCTATGGAAGGCCATTGATGAGTTCAACTATAGTTGCTTAAGAGATTTCCACCCCTTAGATGCTGTGACCTGGCCGAGATTGAAGTTGCTTCAAGGCAATTTGTCTGAGATTCTAGACTCGGGGGAGATCAATGAAATTAGGGGCGAAGCACGCATTGGACCAAAAAGAAAGAACCTTCTTTCCAGATTGTGGAAAGAGATAAAGTCTTAGGGGCTGTGTGATAAAGTAAATGTAGGTTTAGTGGTTATGTTCCGCCCTTAGATAATTACGCCCACCTGGCTAAAAAGAGGCCTCCAGAAGTCAAGATCTCTGTCCCATGCATGACATCCAAACGGCAGGCTGCCTTTGGTGAGTTCTAATCCATGTTGGTTGCTGTTTTCAATGGCGAAGTAAACTGCCTCTCTATAGTCAGGTATAGCAAGTTGCTTTCTTCTGCGATTCACTTCCAGTCCCCAGAATACATCTTCATTAAAGAAGTGTTCGTTTCTGCTATTGTAGTAGTCAATCGTTTTCTGCTCGCGGGTACAGATTTCATGGAACTTCTCTGTTTTTCTTAATGAAAATCCGCCATTGCCCACCTTGTTTTCAAACTGCCATTTCGTTGGGAAATCAGTCCCCGACTGTTTGATGTTCATTTTAAGATGGAGATAATGTCGCGTCTGATTTTTAAGCTTTTTAAATAGATCCGGGTATGCCGCGTACCTGAGCCAAGGTGCACCGATGTAATCATAGCCTTTGTTGCACCAAGTCAAGAGTTCATCTTTAAACGTGAATGCGTCGAGTTGGTGAATAAGAATATAGGTGTAATCGAGGAAGGCCTGGTAAAAAGATGCCGACAACATTAATCGGTTGTATCCCTGAATATCTGAAAAATAGGTGTCTTCAAAGGATACGACTTTACTAAAGGTGCAGCCATATTCGTTCAGCTTCAGCGATTCTGGCTTAATAGCAATGATATCATAAGCGGAGAGTACATCGAAGCATCTATTCAACGCGATTTGCTCAAGCGGACTTAGATCTGGCTTGTATATGGGAATTATTACGGCTACTTTTTTAGTGTTCGACATGGCTTTTAAAGGGATTGATGATATGCTTTTAAGGTTAGATTTAAGCTCTCCTGGTAGGTAAACTTCGTTACTTGTTCAAAGCCAGCTTTCACTTGCTCCATTCGGATACCAGGATTGCCCAATAATAGCGAAATGCTGCTATGCATGGAAGTTTTATCTAGCGGGTTGAAGTAACTAACTGCTGACCCACCGACCTCCGGAAAGCAGGAGCTGTCTCCGCAGGCAACAGGGCATCCGTTGATAAAGGCTTCCAGGAGCGGAAGACCAAAACCTTCTTCAAGAGAAGGGTAAATAAACACAGCTGCTTGTTCATAAAGTTGTTTTAATAAAGCGTCGCTGGCATTCATCTGTTTGACGGATTCTAGTAGCGCGAGGCTTTTAAATAAAGTTTCTTCCTTTGCATTGAAAGATCCGCCACCAGCACATATCAACGAATATTCACCACTTTTAAGTATTGGTGCAATGGCTTCAATAAACAGGTTAAAGTTTTTGTATGCGGCGAAGCGGTCGCCAACATATAATAGATATGGCTTTGGTAGTACTTCATGCGTACTTTCGATATTGCTGGTTGGTAAGCCATGGTATATTACATCAACAGGCACATTTAACCTGGGATAGTGCTTAAACAGCTGCTTTTTGGTGTATTCTGAAATCGTAATTATCCTGCTAGCGGATTCAATCATGATTTTCTTTTGCGCAATTACTTGTGCTGCCTCCGGAAACAGCTCAGGATAGTTTTCATAGATCATGTCGTGAATGGTAATCACCATAGGCTTTCGTAGACTTTCAAGCACATATGGATCATAATAGCTGGCATGCAGCAGGTCAAAGTTCGACTTCTTAATCTGCTGAATGGCATACTTGCGATTCCATTTCGTCCGTTTCCTACGACTTTTCAGCAGTTTTCGGCCCAGTAGATTATTGAAAAGCTGCGGCATTTCCCGCAGATAGTAGTTTGAACTATATACAACCGGTACGATAGCCTTGAAGTTGCTTTGTGTATTTACACCTGATATGAGGTTTGCAAAATATCGTGAAATCCCCCCATAATCCTGAATGTCGAACATTTGAGGATCGTACAGTACAGTGATTTTAGTGTCCATTTATCTTAGAAGTTTTATCTTGAAAGCTCTAAAGCTGTACCTGAGCCAGGTAAAAAGTCCGAAATGCTTCATGATGATCTTGTTTCGATCACGTTCAAAAGCCTGATCAGGCTGATGGGATGAAATGCCGTGCATACCGAACTTACTCACTAAATGTGGCTTGTAAATAAATTTCAATTCAGGGTCTTTCCAGCACTCGATGTTCAGGAGCCAGTCTGCCCAGAGTGGATATTCTAAATTGTATTGATACTTTCCAGCAAAAATGTGGGCAGGGTAGAAGATTGCCTGATGGCAGATGTTTAATTTAGAAAGCCGATAATCAGAATACGGGCCCTTGTAGATCACGCCACCTACATCAACCATTCCGTAGTATATACCATTAGGTTCTTTTAATTCTGAAACCATTGCCTTGAAGCCATCCTCTAGCAGATCGTCTGCACCAAGGAACAACACCCATCCACTACTAACAAACTTAATCCCCTTATTCATGGCATCGTAAACACCACGATCTCGTTCACTTTGCCAATGATGAATGGATGCCTCATGTTTATGGATAACGTTTAGTGTGTTATCTGTGCTCCCTCCATCAATAATTATGATTCGAAGTTCTGGAAGGCGTTGTGACAATATACATGTTAAACATGCATCCAGATATGCTCCTGCATTGTAAGTAGCGATTATGATGTTTACCAGAGGTTCTCTCATAAATATTGACTCAGGCCTTTTTCGCAGTACGTCAACTTATTGGATATGGTAAGCTGCAGGACCTGATCGTTCGAATCCAGGCTGATCCTTGTTTTCTCTTTATGGCAAATGTGAAATACAATGCCAGAGAATTTAATAATCCGCTTGCGCACTCCAGAGTTAATAAGCCTGGATCCAATTTCATTGTCTTCACGGCCCCAACCAACGAACGATTCATTGTAGCCATTTACACGAAGCAGGTCCTTACGCCAGAAAGCCATATTACACCCTCGGATGTAGTAGATGTCTTCCTGTTTGTAATCCTTCATCAATTTGGAAAGGAAAGGTATTCTCAGGCCATTGAAGACATTTTCGAGACCTTTGGAGGATAGTGGCACATCGATACTTTCTGAAGCAAGCAGGCGCTCGGAGAGTTCCTTATTCATGATCACTCTGCTTCCACTAACAAATGTACGCTCGTGCTGAAATGCAACATGATCTTTTACAAAGTTCTTGTCCAGAATTAAATCTCCGTCAATTTGGATGATATACGCCTTTGAAGCAAAAGCAATTGCCTTGTTCCTGATCCTTGCGAGCTGGAAACCTTCATCTGGTTGCCAAACATGATGGATGGGTATTGGGGAAATTCTTTGAAACTGTTCCACCAGATTCTTTGTCTCCACCGTTGATCCATCATCTGCAATGATGATCTCGTTGGGTAAAAGACTTTGATTAAGGACACTTTTAAGGCATAAATTCAGTGCCTGAGGCCAGTTGTAGGTAGATATAATTAAGGATACTCCTGAATGTTGTCCAGTGCTCATGATTCAGCTGTATTAAGATTTCCGATACCGTTTTGGCTGCTTCTTAAATTCTGCTTACGTGTATTGCTAACGGCAACTACATGAAGCGGCTTCCTGTCATGGGAGCATTCGGAATGATAAAGGTGGAATTGCACGCACTTAAATTTAACTGATTTCCTGAGTATGTTATTGTTTATAAATCTTATCGCAAGTTCTTCGTCCTCATGGCCCCATCCGGTAAGATCGTTGTCATAGCCATTAACGACCATGAAGTCCGACTTCCAGAATGCAAGATTACTTCCACGTACGCCACTTGATTTGTTGCTCTTTTTTTCCATTAAAAAGGCTAAGGCCGGCAGGCGAAAGGCATTAAACCGATGTATTATACCTGCAGAGCTGTAATTGAAATTGACCTTCTTTTCGCGTAAAACCTTGTCAACATAAGTTCTGCTGATGTGCGCGCGGGTTCCTCTAATGAAAAAGCCTTGTTCCGCTACACTTGCATGGTCGTTGACAAAGTGTTTATCTAATATTACATCACCATCTACCTGTACAATATATGCTGAAGATGCCTTGGCAATGGCTTTATTCAGAATAAGCGTTTTTCTGAAGCCAAGGTCAGGTTGCCAAATATGGATCAGCGGTACAGGGAAATCCCGCTGCATTTCGTTGATCAAGGCTTTTGTAGCATCATCAGACCCATCATCAGCTACAATAACCTCATCCGGTAGCAAATCTTGCTGTTTTATGCTCAACAGGCAGACATTCAGTGCCTCCGGCCAATTATAGGTTGCAACAATAAGCGAAATACTCGGCATGGTTAAATATTTAATCTGCAAAGGTCTGCATGTTTATTAAACGTCTATAAAGGCCATTCTGAGCAATGAGCTCCAAATGGCTACCCTGTTCTATAACTTCTCCTTTATCAAGAACAATGATTTTATCAGCGTGTTGAATGGTACTCAATCGATGCGCAATAACAACAGAAGTCCTGTTCTTCATCAGGTTGTTCAATGCTTCCTGCACCAATTTCTCGGATTCGGTATCCAGTGCAGAAGTCGCCTCATCCAGCAACATTAATGGTGGGTTGGCCAGCACAGCCCTTGCGATACAGATTCGCTGACGCTGTCCCCCAGATAAACGGTTTCCCCGGTCTCCAACAAAAGTTTGATAGCCGTTTTCTGTATTTAAAATGAAGTCATGTGCATTGGCAATTCTTGCAGCGGCTTCAACTTCAGCCTGAGTAGCTTCAGGCTTAGCGAAGGCTATATTGTTGAAGATGGTATCATTGAATAAGAACGACTCCTGGTTCACCGTTCCCATCTGGGCCCGTAGACTTTCCACTCTGCCATCCCGGAGATCAACTTCATCAAAGGTGATACTGCCGTTCGCAGGATCGATAAAGCGCGGAATAAGATCCATTAGGGTACTTTTACCGCCACCGGATGGTCCAACTAAGGCTACGGTTGATCCTTTTTTAACCTCCAGGGTAATGTTTTTCAAGACTTGTTTTTCGCCGTAGAAAAAGTTCACGTTATGAAAACTTAAGGACTTTGAAAAAGATGGGAATTCTACTGCATTAGGCTTGTCTTCTAAGGCAGGTTTAGTATCCATAAGGTCTAGTACACGTTCACCAGCCGCAATTCCGGTGTGAATAGCACTGAAAGAATCACTAAGCGCTTTAACCGGCTGCATCACCTGAGAAAATATGGCGATATACATGATGAATTCAGAAGGGGAGAATTCATTGTTGCCGCTGATCACCAAATTACCTCCATAGAGTACGATTAGTACTACGACAAGGACACCTAAGGACTGTGATACAGGGGAAGCCAATTGCTGCCTTCTCACCATTTTCCGGTTGATGTTAGAATAAAATTCATTCTCTTTCTGGAACTTTTCTTTAGTTCTACTGGTAGCGTTGAACGCTTTAACAATCTTAATTCCACTTAAAGACTCATCAAGGAAGCTAATCATTTTTGCAAATGACTCGTGAGCTGCTTTCGCCTGCTGTTTAAGGCGTTTAACAATTTTGCTGATTATAAATCCCGAAATTGGTATAACCAGGAGTGCAAACAGGGTCAGCTTTACGGATATGCTAAGCAGAACTGCTACATAAAAAATGAGCTGTAAAGGCTCTTTGAAAACAACCTGTAAGGTGTTCGTTACTGTAAACTGAACCACCTGAACGTCTGAAGCAACTTTTGAGATGATATCGCCTTTGCGTTCGTTATTGAAGTACCCGATGTGAAGATCCATCACATTATTGAAAACCGCCTTTCTCAAATTTAATAATGTATGCACACGCAGATCTTCCATGAATCTTTGCGAAAGATATCTGAACAGGTTAGATAGTAGAACAGAAGCCAGAATTACGGCGCAAACGATGCCCAGCGTTTCAGCCTTGCCATTGGTGCTGATGGAATAATTGATATAATCATTAAATCTTCCCAACAGGTCAAAGCTCGATGCAGCCTTATCCATAACACCTGCTCTTTTCTCAACTTGATCTCCTTGAGTAAAAAGGGTGTCAAGTAGCGGTGCAAGTAAAGTGAAATTGAACGTATTAAATAGTACCGCTAAAAGTGTCGCTATGATATATGGTATTGCAAACTTTTCAATGGGCTTTGCAAAGGATAGCAAACGGAAATAAACCTTCATTAATTATCTTTCTTGTTTTTGATGTGGATGAATGACACAAATCTATTTGTCTGCTCTTTCTATGATGGTGTAGTTTTTATATTCTCCAATTCTCCAGCCGGTGATGTCTTCAATCTTTTGAAGTAACCGTCTTCTGAAGTTCATTCTGTTTTTAGAAACCTCATTTACGTTGATGTTCCAGTTGGTGTGTTTAACCCTTCTTTGAATTACTTCCGGATGTGTACCGCCAAACTTGATCAACCTGTCTGCATTGCTATAATCAAACTCAAAGGTTTCGGGCATGTGTTGGTTCATCCAATCTTCGTCGTGATAAAATTTATTGAAGTTTCGAACTTTGTTCTTTAGACCTTGAGGTGGCTTTGCCCATCCATAATGATATATATATGCATCTATTAGTTTTACCTTAATCTTTCTTCCATTTAGGCGGAACCCTTGTGCATCCCTATATGACTGAATGCCTTTAATGTTCTTTAGCAACCGGATTTCACGTCGGTACCATCTTCTTGAGCTACCCAAGTAGTCATAGGATCCATAAAAATGAAGGTACTTAAACAATAAACCTTCAATTTCAGGCTTATTTAAAGTCTTCTCCATTTCAGCTCTAATCACCTGATGATACTTTTCGTGTACAACCTCGTCGCCCTGTATATAGAATGCCCAATCCGAGTCTGCCGAGATGGCCGCAAAGGCCTTGTCAGTTTCCATCGCGAATACCCGACCTCCTTCTTTCATGGTCTCATCCCAGATCGTATCTACAATCCGAATCTTATCAGTAGGAATGCTTCGGATTAGCTCGGCGGTCCCGTCATCAGACTTCCCTAATGCCACAACGAACTCATCACACAGCGGTAGTATTGATGTGATTGCTTCTACAACCGGATAGTCATTGCTTATGGCATTTCTTATAAAAGTGAAGCCCGATACTTTCATTAATTAGTCAGTTTATAATTATATAGCTGGAGCAGAATGCTCCTACAACAGTGCCAAAGATAAGCCAATAATTTCCTTTAAAACGGTTCAAAGACCGAAAACGCTACACACTCTTCAATACGGTTGTTATAATCTGCTTTTTTTTCCAGTGTTCTTCCCGGTTCGTATACATCAGTTTATTCAGCGGGAATTTAAAACGTAAATGATCATTGTAGTCATACCCTAAAATACGATAGGGAATATCCTTGTCTTCAGCCAGGCATGCTTTAACTGCGGAGCTATAAGCCTGCGGACCGGTCATTTTATGTACGTCGTGAGGGTAACTGTTATTGCGGATATTATCCAGTACGATCTCCAGGGTTTTTTGCATAAATGGGTGGCCAGGTTCGAAAATCAATGCCCATTGTACAAACATGCCCTGATTATGTTCCCTGGAAATTATAGCTACGTCGTCTGGTAGGATAAAGTTGTCGAGGCGACTGTTAATGGCGCTGTCAACATCGATGTACACGCCTCCTTTTTTAAGCATTACCGCGTACCGGAAGAAGTCTGCCTTTGCTGCACCAATGTTTAGGCGCTCATATTGTCTGAAAACCTCTTCATCAAAATGCTCCTGGAGAAAGCAAGCAATCCTTTCATCATCATAGAATTCATAGGCATATTCCGGATTTCGTTTTCTAAAACGGGAAATGTGCCACCTGGTGATAAACGGGAGTTTATCTGTTTTGAAAGTCTGATGAATGATCTTCGGTATCGACATATAGACTGTACAGCAATTAGGATCAAAGGTACCATCTAAACAATAGTTTTCGGCTCCTTAAGCCCTAATTTGCGGATAAATTATATTTCTTTGTAAACAAAGCTGATCGGATGGACAAAATAAACGCACTTCTTGAAGGCATAAAACAAGGCAACTTTATCAATATCGCGCGGGCACTGACCATTGTCGAAAACAGCCTGTCGGAATCCGAGGCATTATTGCGTATGCTAAAGGTGCAGCGTAACATCCCAGTTATTGGCATTACTGGCCCCCCGGGTGCTGGAAAGAGCACACTGGTAAATGCAATAACAGCTCATTACGCTGCTGCGAATAAACGTGTAGCCATCCTTGCTGTAGACCCAACTTCACCTTTTAACTTTGGTTCGTTGCTGGGCGACCGTATTAGAATGGCTCAACAGTTCAACAATCCGAATGTATTTATCCGTTCTGTTGCAACAAGGGGCGCATTGGGCGGTATCTCCACAAAAACAATGGAGATGGTTGATGTATTATCAGCCTCCAACTTCGATATTATCATGGTAGAAACCGTTGGCGTAGGACAGTCGGAGCTGGAAATTGCTGGACTTGCTGAACGCACGATTGTAGTCCTTGTTCCGGAATCGGGCGACGAAATTCAGAACATCAAATCGGGGCTGATGGAAATCGCACAGGCCTTTGTCGTGAATAAGTCCGATCGGGAAGGCGCAGATCTCTTCGCTAACAATCTAACGAAGATGCTGCGGCAGGCAGAGCCTGCAGTACCCGTCTTTAAAACCATTGCTAATAAAAATCAAGGCGTTGCCGAGTTGTGCGCATGGATGGACAGACCTGTGCACTATGACAATTTTCGGAAGCCTTACCTTCTTGCTGAGAAAGCATTTAAGTTGCTTCAATTTTACCGATCACAGGATATTGATCGAAAACAGCTACTGGCTGATATAAAGGTGGCCGCTGAAGAAAAGAATTTCAATATTTACAGGTTTATTGATGCATGGAGATAATGTTAATAACTCTGTCTTAAATAATGGACTTACTGTATAAAACGCTGAACCTGTTTTAAAAACAGCCTAAAATCGCCTTCCAGTAGCTTTAAACCTCTCCTGGGAGGGCATCGTAATTCAGGGTTTAAGCTGAAATTTATTCACATTGGTAGGTGAATGCCATGTAGATGTCGTTTAAACTCTGGCATGGCTAAGTTTGGAACAGAGTTTGTATAATGCTTTGAGAAATTAAATATTTGTTTAGTTTTGCTGTACAAAAAAGAATTACTATTTAAATTTGTTAACCTTAAAAAAAGAAAATTATGAATTATTCTACTTTAAAAAAGGGTCTTGCATTATCCTTTGCAGCCTTAGTAGGAGCTACCACTCTTGCTAGTGCTCAGGATTCTACAAGTACCTCGTCTTCAGCCAAGGTATTTGGCGGAAGAGGCCAGTACAGAACTTGGTCATTCGGTGTTAATGCAGGTGTTTTATCTCCGTTTGTAGTAATCGGTGGATCTAATGACTTCACTAACCAAGATTTAAACTTAGGTTATGGTATCTCGTTGAAAAAACAACTAGGTCATGCTTTCGCTTTACAAGGTAACATCTTCCGTGGAAAAATCTCTGGAACTAACAAAGATGCGGTTAACGGATCTCAGTTCGGTTTAAGATCTTTCGAAACTGAAGTTGGTTATGCTGCTGACTTAAGCGGTGTGGTTAACGTTGCAACTGTAGACTTTTTACGTCGTGAAAACGCTGTTAACTTCTACGTTTCTGCAGGTTACGGTTTGATCGCTTATGCGCCTAAAACTGTTTCAACTAGCGGTGCTGAATTTGATTGGAAAGACAGAGCTGGTGATGAGAGAGACAAAAAATATGTAAAAGAAGCTTATATCCCAGTTGGTGCTGGTGTTAAGTTCAAAGTATCTGACCGTGTTGCTTTTAACTTAGGTTACACCATGTCATTTGTTGATGCAGATAACTTAGACGGAATTTACGCTAAAGCAACTACTAAAGATAAATTCTCCTACGGATATGCTGGTCTTGAATTCTCATTAGGTTCTAAATCTAAACCAGATCTTCAGTGGGTTAACCCTCTAGCTTTAATGTATGATGAATTGAAAGATCCATCTTTACGTCAAGAAGTTGAGGCACTTAAAAACCGTGTATCTAACGTAGAGCGTTCTATCGAAGATTTGAAAAAAGATACTGATGGTGACGGTGTAGCTGATCAATTCGACAAATGCCCAGGAACTCCTGCTGGTACTGCAGTTGACGGATCAGGTTGTCCACTACCTAAAATGCAAGTTGACAGCGTAGCTGGAACTGCTACTGGTTACGAGCCAATCCAATTCGAATTCAACTCTTCAGTTTTAAAAACTGAATCTTACCCAATCTTAGATGCATTATCTTCTAGATTACGTGAAAACAACAGTAAAGTAACCCTTAAAGGTTATGCTTCAAGCGAAGGTACTGCTGCATATAACATGAAGTTATCTAAGGACCGTGCTAACTCAGTAAAAACTTACTTAGTTAACTCTGGTGTTAACGCTAGCCAAGTTACAGCTAGAGGTTATGGTGAAGCTAACCCAATTGCTTCAAACGATACTGAAGAAGGTCGTATCCAAAACCGTCGTGTTGAGTCGTCTTCTAACTAATTAGAACACAACATACAAGAAAACAGGGCTCCCATTCGGAGCCCTGTTTTTTTATGCGTCATTTTACCAGAAGCCCTTTGCGGCTTATCTGGTTTATTTTATACATTTGTTTTATGTACTTCTTCAGAAAGAAAGATCCAAACAGACCTGAGAATACAAACCTCAAAATCATGCATTTTATAAATGCTTTGGCCATTATTGTCTTTCTGGCAGGTGTAATCTGGAAACTTATAGACCTAATCATATTAAAATAATGAAGAAAATCATAAACACAGACCAGGCCCCTGCGCCGATCGGACCATACAGCCAGGCGGTAGCAGTTAACGGTTTTTTATTCCTATCCGGACAAGTACCAATCAACCCTACCACAGGTGAACTGGAACAAAGCTCCATCAAAGAAGAAACCCGCCAGGTGATGCGTAACATCAATGCCGTACTTTTAGAAGCTGGATACGACTTCTCGCATATTGTGAAAGTAACCATATTCCTTTCCGACATGAGCTTGTTCAATGAGGTGAACGAAGTATATGGTTCATTCTTCAAGAGTAACTTCCCTGCAAGGGAAACTGTAGCTGTAAAAGGCCTTCCTAAAGGCGTTAACGTAGAGATCTCTGCGACAGCATATAAAGCATAATCCTATTTAGAAATTGTATACTGCAACCATAGATGCGCCAATAGAATACCTGAAAGGTGTTGGACCTATGCGTGCAGACTTACTGAAAAAAGAGCTGGGTATATACACGTATGCCCAGCTCTTGCATTATTACCCCTTCCGGTACATCGACCGTACCAGGTTCTATAAGATCTCCGAACTCCATCCAGAATTGCCTTTAGTGCAGATTGTTGGCCGTATCACCGGGAAAGATGTTATTGGTGAAAAGCATAAGAAGCGCATTGTAGCCAAGTTTACAGACGACAGTGGTACCATTGAACTGGTATGGTTTCAAAGTTTAAAATGGGTAGATGAGCATGTGGAGCGTGGAAAGGTGTACATCGCATTTGGCAAACCCAACGTGTTTAACGGCAGTTTTAGTATTTCCCATCCGGAGCTGGAGACTTACCCCAGGCCGCAAACAGTAACGGGCAATCTCACCCTACAACCGATTTACAATTCCACAGAGAAGCTTAAAAAACGTTTCCTGGATAGTAAAGGTATTCAGCAGCTACAGCGTATTATCCTGGAGCAACATCTGAGAGAGATCCCAGAGAACATGCCAGCATATATCCTCGACAAATACCGGTTGATGAGTAAACGGGAGGCATTGTTAAACATCCACTTTCCGGCATCGGCAACAGCATTACAAAATGCTCAACGGCGGCTCAAATTCGAAGAGTTGTTCTTCCTGCAACTACAACTTTTGAACAGCAAAAAGCTCCGGAGCTTGAAGTTTAAGGGGGCACTGTTCAATACAGTAGGACAAAATGTCAATACCTTCTACAAGGAAATCCTGCCATTCGAACTGACAAATGCGCAGAAACGTGTCATTAAGGAAGTACGACTGGATACGCAAAGAGGCGTGCA
This sequence comes from Pedobacter sp. UBA2067, assembly GCA_002333205.1. Taxonomy (GTDB): domain Bacteria; phylum Bacteroidota; class Bacteroidia; order Sphingobacteriales; family Sphingobacteriaceae; genus Pedobacter. Next base: position 45,360 of record DDAD01000010.1, on the reverse strand, counting down.
GATGAATCGTCTGGTGCAAGGGGATGTAGGCAGCGGTAAGACGGTCGTCGCATTGATGAGCATGCTGCTCGCAAACGACAACGGCTATCAGGCATGTATGATGGCACCTACCGAGATCCTTGCCAGGCAGCATTACGAATCGCTAACAGAGCTGCTNNCTGGGCGACAAGCTGGTGAAAGTAGCCATCCTCACCGGCAGCACGCCTAAGAAACAGCGCACAAGGCTACATGAAGAGCTGGAAAGCGGCGAAATACAAATTCTCGTAGGTACCCATGCGCTCATTGAAGACAAGGTACAGTTCCAGAACCTGGGTTTGGTGGTTATCGATGAGCAGCACCGCTTTGGTGTGGAGCAGCGCGCTAAGTTATGGCGCAAAAACCAAGTGCCACCGCATATTCTCGTGATGACGGCAACGCCAATCCCCAGAACCCTGGCTATGACCCTCTACGGTGATCTTGATGTCTCCATGATAGATGAACTTCCAAAAGGCCGTAAGCCAATCGTAACCCGACATCTTTATGAAGGGCAGCGGCTGCGTATGTTTGGTTTCATGCGTGAGGAGATCAAGAAGGGCCGCCAGGTGTATGTTGTTTATCCGCTGATCAAAGAAAGTGAGAAGCTGGATTTGTTGCACCTGGAAGCAGGAATAGAACAGTTAAGGTATCAATTTCCTTTGCCAGATTACCAGATCAGCATTGTACATGGCCAGATGAAAAATGCCGATAAGAACTTCGAAATGCAGAAGTTTGTGGAGGGTAAAAGTCAGATCATGGTGGCTACGACTGTCATTGAAGTGGGGGTAAACGTACCGAATGCCTCAATCATGATCATTGAAAACGCGGAGCGTTTCGGGCTCTCCCAGCTGCACCAGCTCCGGGGTCGCGTAGGTCGTGGAGCAGAACAATCTTTCTGCATCCTGATGTCGGGCAACAAGCTAAGCAAAGAAGGCAAGGTGCGCCTTGAAACCATGGTGAAGACCAATAACGGCTTTGAAATCTCAGAGATCGACCTGCAGCTTCGTGGGCCGGGTGACATTCAAGGTACCCAGCAAAGCGGCGTATTGGACTTAAAACTCGCAGATCTGGCGCAAGATCAGGTAATCCTTACGGAAGCAAGGAACACCATCATCGCGCTGTTTGACGAAGATCCCATGCTGGACCACCCAAAGAACAGTCTTCTAAAATCATATCTGAACAAGAAAAATCAGGGTATCACCTTCGACAAGATTTCCTGATACCCAACAAGCTATGCTTAATCCTCGTCACTACCCGGAAGCGAGCCATTGCCTGCATAGGCACCTTTACGGATTATCGGCATCTTCAGATACTTGTATAAATCATCAAGCTGCAGCAAACTGCCATTTGTCAGGTTACCAAGAAACACAACCACAATCTTCTTGTCAAGATCACGTACATAAATATGTCTGAAACCATGCCACCAACCAGTATGGTACACCACGCGACGGTCTTTGTCGCCTTCAAACACTCTCCAGCCATAGCCATAGTTGAAGTGGCCATTTACCGGCTTACTGCGGCCTTTGTATGCAGAATCCAGACTTTCCTTTTTTAGCAGTCTGCCATTACGTAGGGCGTTATCATAAAGCAGCAGATCATGTATGGTGCTGTAAATACCTTTATCTCCGACAGGGCCATCCAAAAAATTCTGAACCACCGAATATCTCCAGGTGCGGTCGTGACCAACCACATCAACCGGCGGTTTCTTATAAACGGTGGTCGAATAAACGTGCGTGTTTTTCATACCTGCAGGCTTGAAAACCTTTTCCATCATGTAATCGGCATACGGCTTTCCAGTAACCTTTTCGATGATGGAAGCAAGTACCATATAGTTGGAGTTATTGTAGTGAAAGCGGGTGTCCGGAGCAGCATAACGCGCAGGTTTATGTTCTGCAATCAGGCGCATCACGTCCATGTTGCTCATGGGCTTCATCTTTTCCTTCCAGATGTTGTCGGTAAAGTATACATAGTTCATCATACCGCTNNCAGGAGCAAACGCACGGTAATACCCTCATACGGGAAATCAGGGAAGAACTTCTTTACATTATCCTCAAGGCTCAGTTTACCATTCTCAATCAGTTGCATGATGGCAACACCCGTGAAGGTCTTTGTCACCGAGGCAAGCTCAAATTCAGATTTGATGTTTAAGCTGTCGCGATGTAGATAATCCGCCCAGCCTATTGCTTTCTGATAAATGATCTTGCCTTCCTTTGCAACCAGAACATTACCATTAAATCCTGCCCTTTTATGCAGTCGCTGAACAAAATCCGCGATGAACTTATCTTCCTTTGCAGGATTGTAAACAAGCAGTAGGCTATCTTTTTTGTCGTCACTTAGTGTACGAACGGTGGGGTCATTATTAGCATTATTGGTATTGGAGCAGGCGGCAAACATCAAGGTAATCATGGCGATTACCAGAAAGGAATAACGATAGATCATGGATAGGTAGAACTCAGTTTATAAAAAGTCGGAAATTTAGAGATTTATATGGTTCTAAACGCAAAAGAGTTTTAAACATTATCAGTTACTTTACAATCATTCTAAGGAGAGAAAGACTATTTTTGTTAAAAATTGGAAATTATATGAATTTTAGAACAGAACACGATACCATGGGTGAAGTGCAGGTTCCTGCAGACAAGTACTGGGGTGCACAAACTGAACGTTCAAGAAATAATTTTAAAATAGGTCCAGAGGCATCTATGCCGAAGGAAATTATCCATGCATTTGGATACTTAAAGAAAGCTGCAGCATTGGCAAATGCGGAGCTTGGTGTACTTGCTCAGGATAAAGCAGACATGATTGCAAAGGTTTGTGATGAGGTTATCGCAGGTCAACTGGATGATCAGTTTCCATTGGTAATCTGGCAAACCGGTTCGGGAACACAAAGTAACATGAATGCCAATGAGGTGATTGCCTATCGTGCACACGTTATCAATGGTGGTTCATTGGAAGATGCGCAAAAGGTCCTGCATCCAAATGATGATGTAAATAAATCACAATCATCAAACGATACTTACCCAACTGCAATGCACATCGCTGCTTACAAACAAGCAGTAGAAATTACCGTTCCTGGAATTAAACAACTTAGAGATGCCCTTGCAGCGAAAGCGCAGGAATTCAACGAGATCGTAAAGACCGGCCGTACACACTTTATGGATGCTACACCGTTGACCCTGGGTCAGGAGTTTTCCGGATATGTACAGCAGCTTAATAATGGCTTAAGAGCAATCAACAATGCACTGGAGATGATCGCTGAACTTGCTTTAGGCGGTACAGCGGTAGGAACTGGCTTAAATACCCCTAAAGGTTACGACGTACTGGTAGCGCAGAAAATCGCTGAACTTACCGGTCTGCCTTTCGTAACTGCACCAAACAAGTTTGAGGCTTTAGCAGCTCATGATGCAATGGTAGAACTATCCGGCGCTTACCGTCGTGGAGCGGTATCGTTGATGAAAATTGCGAACGACATCCGTATGTTGAGTTCTGGTCCACGTTCTGGTATTGGTGAAATCATTATTCCGGATAACGAACCAGGATCTTCTATCATGCCTGGAAAAGTAAATCCAACGCAACCTGAAGCATTAACCATGGTTTGTGCACAAGTAATGGGTAATGATGTAACTGTTGGTATCGGCGGTAGCAACGGACACTTCGAATTAAACGTATTCAAACCTGTAATTGCTGCCAACGTATTACAATCGGGCAGATTGCTGGGTGATGCTTGCGTATCGTTCACAGAGAAATGTGCTATTGGTATCCTTCCAAACCTACCGGAGATCAAAAAGCACCTTGAAAATTCATTGATGCTTGTTACTGCTTTGAACCCGCATATCGGTTACGAGAATGCTGCTAAAATCGCGAAGAAAGCTCATAAAGAAAATAAAACTTTAAGAGGTGCTGCAGTTGAACTGGGTCTATTAACCAGCGAGCAGTTCGACGAATGGGTTAAACCTGAAGACATGGTTGGAAGCCTTAAATAAATACAAAATCAATTGAAAAGATTATATCAGCTCTGCTTTCCGGTGCTTTTACTGGCGTTACTTGCAACCGCTTGTCAGCGTCTGCCTGATGTACAGGGAAGAGGAGAGGTCTTTATGCAAGGTGTTTGGACGCAGGATAGTATCCCCTATGCCAACACCTTGCTAAATTACACCGAGCACAAGTTTAAATTTACCTGCGACTCGTTCTATGTAGACCTGACCACACATTCCAAGGTTAATTACTATGAAGACTCCTGTTTTAACAACGGTGTATGGAAAGAGTATGCCAAGGGGATCTATGTGGTAAGGAATGATAGCTTGTTCCTCCAGGGCACGTATACAAAATCAAATTACAAACAAAAAGTATCTGGCTGCTATCAAACCGGTCAGTACCTGAGGTCATTCTCCATTACTTCAGTAAAACCGGATCAGCTGATTATCCAAAGCGTAAACGACCAGCGTGAAGCTGTGCTGTCGCTAAAAGAAAAGATCGTCTGCGATCCAAAACCTTTATAATTTATAAGCGGTCATGACCCGGCGTTTTCATCAGCTTGATCATGACCGCTTTATTCATTCAAAACAACACTCCAATAATGAAACTTAGTAAAAGCTTAAAAGTAGGCCTGATCATGGCCATCTGTGCTTACATTCCTGTAAATGCATCTGCATGGGGCATGCTTGGCCACCGTATAGTAGGCCAGGTAGCCGAATCATACCTGAGCTCCAAATCCCGTAAAGCAATCAAGAACATCCTTGGCGAAGAAAGCCTTGCCATGAGCGCGAATTGGGCCGACTTCATCAAATCCGACAGCAGCTACAACTACCTGAGCTCATGGCACTATGTGAACCTGCCGGAAAACCTGGATCGTCAAGGTGTCATCAGCTTTTTGGAAAAGGAAAAGCAGCCTAACGTTTACAACAAAATCCAGGAAATGATCAGCATCCTGAAAAAGAAAGAAAGCAATGCGGACGAAAAGAAGATGGCTTTGCGCATGTTGGTCCACATGGTGGGCGACCTGCACCAACCAATGCACACCGCGAGAAAAGAAGATCTGGGTGGTAACAAGGTTTATGTATCCTGGTTCGGTGGCCGTTCAAACCTGCACAAAGTATGGGATGAAGGCCTGGTAGACTATCAGCAGTTAAGCTACACAGAATATGCAACTGCAATCAATCACCCGACTAAAGCACAGCTAAAGGCATGGAGAAGCATTTCACTTGCAGAAAACGTATTTGAATCTTACCAGCTGGTTGACAAGATTTACGCTAAAACACATGCGGATGATAAACTAAGCTACCGTTACAACTTTGATTTTGTAGACCACTTAAACGAACAATTGCTTAAGGGAGGTGTTCGTCTTGCAAATATCATCAACGAAATTTACGGCTAATGGAACCTGTATCAAATCACCCAACCTTGTTTATGATCATGCTGGGCTGTAAGCCACCCGGCCGCNNGGATACCGGGAAGGTGAGTTTGATGAACCGCACTATAAGCTGTTGATCGTAGCGAAAGACAAGGCCGAAGCGATCAGACAGGCTAAGCAAACGGCATTTTACAAGCATACCGGCTTTGCAGGTGCACCTTCACATATTGATGACAAGTATGGTGTTGATGTAGATGACGCATTTGAAATCAGTGATGTGCTTGCCGATAACCTCAAAGCGATGTACCAGCTGGAAATCACCCCTGCAACCAATATGGAAGCAGATAAAATAACGCTGGGTTACATGCCATTGTATAAGGCTTAAAACTTTTGCAGGCTATTGCTGTTGTTTTAGTACATCAAAAAATCTACAACTATGAGTAATCAAACAGCAAACTACGAAACTTTAAACGATCTGATTGAAATCAATAATGACCGTATCGTAGGTTACGAAAAAGCAATTGAAGAACTGCACCCTGAAGACAGTGATCTGAAGTCGTTATTCGCACAGATGATCGTGGAAAGCCAGAAACTTAAAATGGAACTTGCTACAGAAGTTCAGCGTTATGGTTCTGACATTGAAACAGGAACCACCAACTCCGGTAAAATTTACCGTGCATGGATGGATGTTAAAGCAATCTTTACCGGTCACGACCGTAAAACTGTTTTAAACAACTGCGAATTTGGTGAAGATGCAGCGCAAAAAGCCTACAAAACAGCTTTAGATATGGACAACCTGTCTGAAGATGTAAGAGCATTAATTACCAAACAGAAAGCACAGCTTAGAGTATCGCACGATGAGATCAAAGCTTTGAGAGATTCAGTAGCTTAATGCTGCAATTTTATAAAAACAAGAAAAGCCCGGAACATCAATTCCGGGCTTTTTTGTGCGGTAATAATTAGCTTTTTTTTGCGGTAATAATTATACGCCTGCTTCTTTATCGCGGTACTCTACCACTTTAGTAATGGCGTCGTCTATGGTGTTACTCAAAATGGTGATGAAAGTTCCAGGCTGCGCGGTAGTTACCAGGTAACGCAAGGTATCATCACCGCTGTTGTTGATGATCACTTTCATGTCCGGTTTAACCGCCCTGATACCCTGCAGCAACAAGTCAATCAACTCCTGCTGTGTACGTCCACGTAGATACTTTTCCTGACAAATGATGATCTTATCAAACATCTCCGCAGAGATTTTAGCTGTTTCGATAATATCTTCATCGCGTCTGTCTCCGGTACCGGAAATTACCCCAATGTGCTCCGTTGCTTCAATGGTGCTTAAATAGCCTTTAATGCCATTAAAACCATCCGGATTATGTGCAAAGTCAATCAGGATCTTAAACTCTTTAAAGTTGAAGATATTCATCCTTCCTGGTGTTTGCGCCGCAGAAGGAATAAAGGTTTCCAGTGATACTCTGATGTCTTCAATTTTATAGCCGTAAAGGAATGTTGCGAGTGTTGCAGCAAGCACATTCTCGATCATGAACTCCAGGCTGCCACCGAAAGTCAAAGGCACGTGGGTCACTTTGATGACGCGGATCTTCCAATCGCCTTTCTTGATCGTGATGTATCCGTTTTCATAGATCGCTGCGGTGCCACCTTTCTTGCAATGCTCTTTAATGACTGGATTGTCTTCATTCATTGAAAAGTAAGCGATCTTGCAATCTGCTTTATTCGCGATGCGGATGCAGTACTTATTGTCTGCATTTAACACCCCCCAGCCGCTTCTTTTTACGGCTCCGATCACTACGGATTTCACACGGGTAAGATCGTCCAGGTTATGAATATCAGCAATACCAAGGTGATCTTCCTGTATATTGGTCACAACACCAATATCACAGCTGTTAAAACCAAGTCCCGCGCGTAAAATGCCACCTCTGGCGGTCTCCAGCACGGCAAACTCAACCGTCGGATCACGCAGGATAAATTCCGCACTGATTGGCCCNNATCACCCTCCATCAGCAGATTATTCTGAACGTATACCCCATCAGAAGTTGTAAACCCTACACGAGTGCCATTACTTTTAACAATATGTGCAATCAAACGTGTGGTCGTGGTTTTACCGTTGGTGCCAGTAACGGCAATAATTGGAATACGGGCAGATTTACCCGGCGGGTACAGCATGTCGATTACGGGAGCGGCAACGTTGCGTGGTAGCCCTTCGCTTGGGGCAAGGTGCATCCTGAAGCCTGGCGCTGCATTTACCTCCAGTACCACACCACCATTTTCAGAGAAAGGGTGGGTTAAGTTCGGCGCCATGATGTCAATACCACAAATATCGAGTCCAATAACCCTGGAGATCCGCTCACTTGTGAATACATTTTCCGGGTGTACCAGATCGGTCACATCAATCGAAGTACCACCTGTGCTCAGGTTGGCCGTCGATTTCAGGTAAACGATTTCACCGTTAGGGATCACTGTTTCCAGAGTGTAGTTGTTTTTTGCCAGCAAATCCAGCGTGTCACGGTCAACCGTGATTTCAGTTAGCACGTTTTCATGGCCATAGCCCCTTCTTGGGTCCTGGTTCTCTATGTCAATCAACTCCTGAACGGTATTTACACCATTTCCGGTAACATGTGCCGGTACGCGCAGTGCCGCTGCAACCATTTTATGATCAATTACCAGAATGCGGAAGTCATAACCAGTAATGAAACGCTCTATAATAACACGGCGGGAGTACCGCTGTGCATACTCAAAAGCAGCAATTGCTTCTTCTAAAGTCTGCACATTGATTGTTGCACCTTTACCATGGTTGCCGTCAAGTGGTTTAAAAACCAGCGGGAAACCTACATGGCGCACAGCATCTTTTACCCCATCAGGGTCGGAGATGGTGACGCCCTTCGCTACCGGAATGGCAGCATCCTGTAGCAAGCGCTTGGTTTCTTCCTTGTTGCAGGCAATATCAACAGCAATGCTGTTGGTTCTTTCTGTCATGGTAGCCCGGAAGCGCACCTGGTTCTTACCATAGCCCAACTGCACCAGTGAACTTTTATTCAGCCGTATCCATGGAATTTTGCGTGAAATTGCTTCATCTAAAATGGATCCGGTGCTTGGTCCCAGGCGTTCCTGCTCGCGCAACTCACGCAAGCGCTGAATGTCTTGTTCCAGATCGTAAGGCTCGCCGCTGATCAGCGCTTCCGCAATTTTAACGGCAGCTTCAGCAGCGTAAACACCGGCTTTCTCTTCCAGATAGCTGAAAACAACGTTGTAAATTCCCTCCGTTTTGGTTTGCCGGGTTCTGCCAAAGCCAGTATCCATACCCGCCAGGGTCTGGATCTCCAATGCAATGTGTTCGATAACATGGCCCATCCAGGTGCCATCCTCAATGCGCTTGAACAAGCCACCTGGCTCACCGATGGAACAGCGATGTGTAAACAGGCTTGGCAGCAGCAGCTGAATGCGCTCCGAGAAGCCTGAAATGAGGTTGGTTGGCTGCTGTTCCAGTTCTTCCAGATCCAGACGCATCTGAATTAGTTTTTTACGGGTAATGGACCAGACATTCGGTCCACGCAGCACTTGAATGCCTAATATTTTCATGTGAAATGTTCGTTTAATTTTTGTCGCTTTTAAGCTGCGCTGCAGGCAGTAAAAATAGCATAATAAGGTAATTGTTTGGCCAATTATAAACTATATAGATGCTGGTTTAGTTTTACTTGCTTCTATTATGTTCCTTATACATTTTCTAAAATTTTTATCGTTTCGAAGTATAAGATGTGGTTTTTACCTGAAAGTTTTGTATAAAAACCTGATCTTAAGTCACTTTAGCCCTATATTTGGGTTTTATTCTTACAAAAAGTACCTAAATGGCTCCAAAAGGCAAATTAATAATAATTGGCGGCGCAATTAACACGGGAAGTTTTACAGAAACTACATTCGGTCAGGCCGATAACATGAACTTCTTCGAGCGGGGCATCTTAAAGCGGATCACCACCGAATCTATTAAGGATAATTTATCAAGATTTGAAATCATAACAACGGCTTCTCTTATTCCAGAACGGGTTGGGGAAGAGTATGTTAAAGCTTTTGCGCATCTTGATGTGCTGAATGTTGGCGTGTTGAATATCTCCAGTCGCGAGCAAGCCAACGACAAAGTATACATTGAGCGTTTGCGTGCAGCAGAAGTCATTATCTTCACCGGCGGGGATCAGCTTCGCTTGTCATCAATCTTCGGTGGTACGGCATTCCATGAGGTATTGCTCGAGAAGTATCAACAGGAACAGATTGTGATCGCAGGTACATCAGCAGGTGCAGCAGCCAGTTCAAAAAATATGATTTATCAGGGTAGCAGTAAAGACGCCCTGCTTAAAGGTGAGGTTAAAATTACCGGCGGACTGGGTTTTATCGACGGCGTGATCGTAGATACCCACTTTGTGCAACGTGGACGAATCGGCAGATTACTTTATGCTGCGGCTAGTAATCCGGGTATTTTGGGGATTGGACTAGGGGAAGATACTGGATTATTTATTAGCAAGGGTACACGCATGGAAGCCATTGGCTCTGGCATGGTTATTCTGGTAGATGGCCGTAAGATGTCGGACACCAATTTAACGGATGTACAGATGGGTCAACCTGTTTCAATCAACAACATGATCGTGCATGTGATGTGCGACGGTGATGTTTACGATTTGAAATCGCACCAGCTGAAAATCCATCACCTAAAAGCAATACCAGAATCCTGATATGAAACTGATTATCCATGGCGGCTTCTTTAGTGAGTCGAGTTCTAGTGAAGAAACCAAAATTGCCAAGCAAAAAGCGTTGTCTGAAATTGTAACCGCCGGTTATGAGTACCTGCAATTGCATACTGCTTTAGAAACGGTGACCTATGTAGTAGGCTTGCTCGAAGATCATGAACTGTTTAATGCAGGCACAGGCGGACAAATCCAGAGTGACGGCAAGTTGCGGATGAGTGCCTCCATCATGGATGGGGAATCGCTGCGCTTTAGCGGTGTTATCAATATTGAAGATGTTAAAAACCCAGTTCAGGTTGCATTGAAGCTGATGGATAAGGAAGACCGGGTGTTAAGTGGTCCCGGTGCACTGGCCTTTGCACGTCAAAATGGCTTTGAGCCTTATAATCCGATCACCCCACAACGGCAGCAGGAATTTGAGGAAAAACGGAACCAGCAAAACAACAAAGGTACGGTAGGCTGTGTGGCCATGGATGCAGATGGAAACATCGCTGCGGCAACTTCCACAGGTGGAAAGGGCTTTGAAATCCCATGCCGTGTTAGTGATTCGGCTACCGTAGCAGGCAATTACGCCAATAAGTTTGCTGGCGTTTCCTGTACAGGCGTAGGAGAGGATATTGTTAATGTTGGCCTTGCACTGAAGGTTGTTACCCGCGTTACCGATGGCATGTCGCTGCAGCAGGCTACAGATAAATCTTTTGAAGAGCTAAAGCAGTTCGATGGATTTGCAGGCGTAATCGCCATCAGCAACACCGGCGAAATGTACCATACAGACTCCCATCCGTATATGGTTTGGGCGTCATTTGATGGTCGTTTACAGGTGTTTAACTAAATTGTTGCTACATTTGTACTATGCAAAAACTCTCCCTGTTAATTCTGCTGTTCCTTGCTGTAAATGTTAAGGCACAGATACCTGATATAACCGTTTCCCGTCCGGTACCTGGCGGGCCTATAAACATCACTTATTACAACCCTGCGACCCTAAATGCAGATGATTACTTCTATGAAGCAGATCAGAATGAGCGTAAAGGCGACCTTAAAGTGGCACTTGCTTTATACGATAAAGCCGCCTCTGGCTTTAGCATGTCCAGGAGGATGCCGCAGTACTGCTTAACCTTATTAAAGCTTAGCAACGTACACATGTTGATGAATAATTTCTCAAAAGCTGAAAAGCTGGTGCTTGAAGGTGCCTTGATGAACTATTCAAAATTGGGAAGCATTTCTGGCGAGATGGATGCTTATCAGCAACTTGCCAAAATTTACCTCGCTGCAGACAAGTTAACTGAATCACTCTGGTTTTCTACCCAGCAGGGGATTATAGCCCAGCGACTTAGCAACCAGAATGCTTACATCTCTTCCTTACTTGGATTGGCCCAGGTAAAAATAAAAAGACAGGAATTTAGTCTTGCAAACTATGATCTGAATCGTGCCGAGACCCTGGCCAGATCAAATAACTACAGTGACTTTACTGGTCAAATCAGAGACGCCAGAAAGGCCATCGCTGATGGCCAGAACATCAAAAAATAAACTTGAATTTTACTTAAACAACTTTTACAGAAAAGAGACGTATTATTACTGTCTCTTTTTTGTTTATTAAAGAATTTGGTATCATATTGGATACCTATTAACCCAAATGGAATTTAAAATATTTAAACAGATGCTTAGAAGAATCTTACTGGTCACATTTACCGCTGCAGTGCTGGCCTGTAGTGCCGCACCCAAGCCGCAACAGCTGGTGGATGGGATCGCGAATATAAAGCCTGATGAGCAGCAAAGCCTTGTTGCCAGAGAAGTGGTGACGCTTATTGAAAATTACAATTACAAGAAGATAAAGCTCAACGATTCCATTTCATCGCTGATTTTAGACCGCTATATCAAGTGNNGCTTGACCCTTCAAAATACTACTTCCTTGCTTCAGATATCAAAGAGTTTGAGCAGTTCAGAAACAACCTGGATGATGATTTAAGAAATGGTGACCTGAGTGCACCTTTCTACATCTTTAACGTTTACCTGAAACGCTACAATGAATGGGTTGCTTTCTCCCTGCAGAACGTAAAGAACAAGTTTGATTTCAGTGGTAATGACAAGTATGTTTATGACCGCGAGAAAATGCCTTGGGTAGCTTCACGTGCCGCTTTAAACGAAGTATGGCAGAAGCGCTTGAAATATGAGCTGATAAACCTGCAGATTGCCGGTACGGACAATGCTAAAAACGTGGAAACACTTAGCAAGAGATATCAGAACCTGAAATCACAGGTTGCAAAGGTGAACAACCAGGATGTATTTCAAACCCTGATGGATGCTTTTACCGAAAGTATTGATCCGCATACCAATTACTTCAACCCGACCAATGCGACAGCCTTCAATGAAGACATGGCGCGCTCATTTGATGGTATCGGTGCAAGATTATCCCTGGAAAATGAGGTGGTTAAAATCTCAGAGATTATCCCTGGTGGCCCTGCTTTTAAAAGTAAACAACTGAATAGCGGCGACCGTATTGTTGCGGTTGCACAGGGTAACGGGGAGTTTGAGGACATTATTGGATGGAGAATTGACAACTCGGTTTCTAAAATTAAAGGTCCTAAAGGAACAACTGTCCGTTTAAAGGTTATTCCTGCCGGACAGGATCTGTCTTCAAAACCAGTTATTATCTCCTTGGTAAGGGAGAAAATCATTTTAGAAGACCAGTCGGCTAAGAAGAGCGTGAAAACCATTCAGCAGAACGGGAAAGCTTACAAAATCGGATTGATTACCGTGCCTGCATTTTACGCAGATTTCAAAGCAGCAAGCGCTGGTGATCCAAACTATAAGAGTACCACCCGTGATGTACGTTTACTGATCGACACGTTGAAAAACAGAGATAAGGTGGATGCCATCATGATGGACCTTCGTGCAAACGGTGGGGGCTCATTGGTAGAAGCTATTGACCTTACAGGTCTGTTCATTAATCGCGGGCCGGTAGTGCAAGTTAAAGACCTAAAAGGGCGTATTGATGTGTCGGAAGATACCAACCCAGGCGTTGCATGGGATGGACCATTTGCAGTAATGGTTGACCGTTTGAGTGCTTCGGCATCGGAGATCTTTGCAGGTGCCATTCAGGACTACGGCCGTGGTATTGTTATCGGAACACAAACGTATGGTAAAGGTACCGTGCAGTCTTCTATAGACTTGAACAAGCTGCTAAATCCTTCGATGCTGCAGCGCCTTGCCAGCCTGATTAACAAGACTGCCGTTGTTAAGGGCGAAGCAGCAAAAGAAGCACCACAACTTGGACAGATTAACCTGACCATGGCTAAGTTTTATCGCGTAAACGGTAGCAGTACACAGCACAAAGGCGTAATGCCGGATGTGGTATTCCCTTCTATTTATCCACTGGACAAGATCGGAGAAGATACTGAAGCCTCAGCATTGCCTTGGGATGTGATACCGAAATCAAACTTTACACCGGTGGCAGACCTGACTACATTGAAGACCGAACTGGTTAATCGCCACAAAGCGCGCATGGAGCAATCAACAGACTACAAGTTATTAGTGCAGGACATTGCTGAAATGCAAAAGCGTGACAAGGAAACTGCGGTAACCTTGAACCAGGCTAAACTGAAAGCGGAAAGAGATAGTTTGGAAGCCAAATCACTGGAACGTACAAATCTGATCCGTACCTCCAGAGGTTTACCAGCCCTTAAAAAAGGAGAGAAGGTTAAAAAAGAAGAGACCTACGACTTCATTGAAGATGAGAGCATGAAAGTTATTGTCGACATGATCGAGATGAAGAAAGCTTAAAGAACAACAAGCATAAAACTTAACGGTTTTACCTTAATTGGTAAAGCCGTTTTTTTGTGTCCAGCCTGTGTTCGGGTCAAACGCACACCAAANNAACCCAGACCAAACGCACACCACACGCACACGGATGTGGGTTAGGTCTGGGTTAGGTCTGCGTTAGATCTGGGGCTGCTGTGGCTGTGTTACAAGGCTGGATTTCTATTAAGTCTTACGGCATAGATATTGTATGTTCCTAAGAAATATAAGTTATGAACGTAAAGCGCACATTTGGAACGATCCTTACCATCCTTGGGATTATTGGTTTAATCTATGCGGGATATGGTTATACGCAGAATGATCCTGCCACCCGTCAGCTGATTGTTTACGGTGTTATTGGTATTATCTTCTTTTTCTCCGGAATAGGATTGGTGAAGAATACACGGGACGAAGGATAAGCGCATAAAAAAAGCCGGATGTGTAAACAACCGGCTCTTAAAATATTATGTGTGCTTANNGGTGTGCTTATTCCTCGATCAGCTCATCCTTCACAGAGTCAAGGATTCTGCCGCCTTTATAGAAGTAGCGGGAGTAGTAAGGTTCATTCAGGTTACTGATTACAACACCTCTTGATGAAGAAGCGTGTGCAAAGCGGTTATCGCCAAGGTAGATCCCGATGTGGGTAATGCTTCTGCTTTTAATTTTGAAGAATACCAGGTCTCCTTCTTTAAGTTCATCTTTAGGCAATGGGTTTACCATGCTAAAGATATCTCTTGAATTGCGGAGGATGGTGGTATTAAAGACTTTATCATATATGGCTTTGGTGAACGCGGAGCAGTCGATACCTTTCTCGGTGTTACCACCAAAACGGTAAGGTGTTCCAATCCATTCATATATAAATTTGTAAAGCTTTAAGTTTGATGTTGCATCAACGGCAACGCCCATAACCTGGGAGAAATATTGGGAGGCCAGGTTGTCCGGGTCTTCTAATTTATTGGTTTCTTTTGCTTTTGACTGGGCGTTTACTGCGGATATGCTGCACAGCGCAATCAGGGTAGAAAACAAAAACTTTTTAATCATGTTATACTATAAGTTTGGGTAAAAGGTACTTACACTTAAACGTACACCAGTTATATGGCTTATTGTTTGAGTTCCAAAACTATGGATTAAACTTAGTTTATCCAAATGTGAATAAATAAATCTGCATTGTGGATATCCTGGTCTTGTAACCTTAGTGTGTAATTTACAGCAATTCTTTCGATATATTATAATAAAAAAGTAGATTTGCTCTCGTAAAAAACAATCAAGACCCCAAAAATGAGTGCAGTAGAAATTAATAAAGATACCTATCTGAAGTGGTTTGAGTCGATGTTGCTGATGCGCAAATTCGAAGA
Source organism: Pedobacter sp. UBA2067 (assembly GCA_002333205.1). GTDB lineage: Bacteria > Bacteroidota > Bacteroidia > Sphingobacteriales > Sphingobacteriaceae > Pedobacter. Next base: position 30,100 of record DDAD01000010.1, on the reverse strand, counting down.
AAAAACAGGGCAACTTTACGGACAACAGAAAATCCGTGGATTCTGCCACCTATATATTGGACAGGAAGCCGTAGTTGCGGGTGCTATTTCTGCCTTAACCCCTGAAGATTCTATGATTACTGCTTACCGTGACCACGCACATGCGTTGGCTAAAGGTGTAAGCGCAAGAAGCATCATGGCTGAGATGTACGGTAAAGCTACTGGTTGCTCTAAAGGTAAAGGTGGTTCCATGCACATGTTCAGCAAAGAGCATAACTTCTATGGTGGCCATGGTATCGTTGGTGGTCAAATTCCACTAGGTGCCGGTATTGCATTTGCAGAAAAATATAAAGGAACAAAAAATGTTAATGTTTGCTACATGGGTGACGGCGCGGTTCGTCAGGGTGCTTTAAACGAGGCATTTAACATGGCGATGTTATGGAAATTACCGGTAATCTTTGTTTGTGAGAACAATGGTTATGCAATGGGTACTTCCGTACAACGTACTACAAACATGACAGATATCTATAAAATCGGTTTAGGTTTTGATATGCCATGTGCTCCGGTTGATGGTATGGATCCTGTTGCTGTTCACAACGCAATGGACGAAGCTGCTCAACGTGCACGTAATGGTGAAGGTCCAACCTTCCTTGAAATGCGTACATACCGTTACCGCGGTCACTCCATGTCTGACCCGGCTAAATACCGTACTAAAGAAGAACTAGAAGATTACAAAGCTAAAGATCCAATTGAGCTGGTACGCGAGGTTATCCTTAAAGAGAAATATGCTGACCAGGCATGGATCGAGAGTATAGAAGAGAAAGTGAAAGAGATTGTTGATGATTCAGTGAAATTCGCTGAAGAGTCTCCATGGCCTGAAGCTTCTGAACTATACACTGACGTTTATGTTCAGTCGGACTATCCTTACGTAACAGATTAATTTAAACAGTTTTCAATTTTATAATATAGAATGGCTGAAGTAGTTAGAATGCCCAAAATGAGCGACACCATGACCGAAGGGGTGATGGCGAAGTGGCATGTAAAAGTTGGCGATAAAATTAAAAGCGGCGATGTTATGGCCGAAGTGGAAACCGATAAGGCGACCATGGATCTGGAATCATATTGGGACGGAACTGTTTTATACATTGGTGTTGAAGAAGGCGCAGGTGTTCCTATTGATGCGGTAATCGCAGTAGTAGGAAAAGAAGGTGAAGACTACAAAGCTTTGCTTGATAACGAAGCTGCACCTGCTGCTCCTGCTGCAGAAAGTAAATCAGAAGAGGCTGCTCCTGCGGCACCTGCTGCTGCTTCTGCACCTGCAATTACCGATGCTGACCTGGAGAAAATGGGCGTAACAGTGGTAAGAATGCCATTGTTGAGCGATACCATGACTGAAGGGGTTATTGCTGAATGGCATAAAAAAATTGGTGATAAAGTTAAAGATGATGATATCCTTGCTGATGTTGAAACCGATAAGGCTACAATGGAAGTGATGGGTTATGCATCTGGTACTTTACTTCATATTGGTGTTGAGAAAGGTGCTGCCGCTAAAGTTAACGGCATTATCGCCATCGTTGGTCCGGAAGGAACTGACATCAGTGGCATCCTGAATCAAGGTGATGCACCTGCAGCTGCGGCTCAGGCATCTGCTGCACCGGCTGAAGCTAAAGCTGAAGAAGCTGCTCCTGCTGCTGCAAGTACAGAAGGTACTTCATCTGAAGGTGGCCGCGTTAAAGCATCTCCACTTGCTAAGCGCATTGCTAAAGAAAAAGGAATTGATCTTTCACAGGTTGCAGGTTCTGCAGACGGTGGAAGAATCATCAAGAAAGATATCGAGAACTTTAAACCAGCTGCTGCTGCCGCTTCACCGGCATCAGCTCCGGCTAAAGAAACCGAGAAAGCTGCTGCTCCACTTCCACAATACGTAGGCGAAGAGAAATTCACAGAGAAGCCAGTTACACAGATGCGCAAAGTTATTGCTAAGCGTCTTTCTGAAAGCTTGTTCACTGCACCGCACTTCTACCTAACCATGTCTATCGATATGGATAGCGCAATTGCTGCACGTGCTAAAATGAATGAGTTTGCTGCATCTAAAGTATCTTTCAATGACCTTGTGTTAAAAGCTGTTGCTGTTGCTTTAAAACAACATCCTGCTGTTAACTCCTCATGGTTAGGTGACAAGATCCGTTACAATGAGCATGTGAACATTGGTGTTGCTGTAGCTGTTGAAGACGGTCTATTGGTACCAGTTGTTCGTTTCGCGGATGGCAAATCACTATCCCGCATCTCTGCAGAGGTTAAGGATTTCGCTCAACGTGCAAAAGCTAAGAAATTGCAACCTGCTGACTGGGAAGGTTCAACATTTACCATTTCAAACTTAGGTATGTTTGGTATTGATGAGTTCACCGCAATCATTAACCCACCTGATGCATGTATCCTTGCTGTTGGTGGTATCTCACAAGTGCCTGTTGTTAAAAACGGCGCAGTTGTTCCAGGTAACGTGATGAAAGTAACGTTAAGCTGTGACCACCGTGTTGTAGATGGCGCTACAGGTGCTGCATTCCTTCAAACGCTTAAGGCTTTATTGGAAGAGCCAGTTAGATTATTGATTTAACAACCATATTAAATACTTAAAAGCTGCTTCGGCAGCTTTTTTTATGCCTTTTACTTTTTGTACTTTTGCGGCTATGTCAAACATCAAGCCCTCTTTAGCTAAAGGTACACGCGACTTCTCTCCAGTTGAAATGGTAAAGCGTAATTACATCTATGATACCATCAAAAGGGTATTCAGAAAGTATGGTTATGCGGAGATTCAAACGCCATCCATGGAGAATCTAAGTACGCTTACCGGTAAGTACGGCGATGAGGGCGATAAATTGATTTTTAAAATCCTGAACAGCGGTGATTACCTTTCCAAGGTGGATGCCGAGCTGTTGAACAGCAAGAACTCCAATGGGATGATCTCCGCGATTAGTGAGAAGGCTTTAAGGTATGACCTTACCGTTCCTTTCGCACGTTACGTGGTGATGCATCAGAATGAGATTACATTGCCGTTTAAACGTTTTCAGGTGCAGCCGGTATGGCGTGCTGACCGTCCGCAGAAAGGGCGCTACCGTGAGTTTTACCAGTGCGATGTGGATGTGGTTGGTTCTGATAGCCTGCTGAATGAAGCAGAGTTTATTCTGATTTATCAGGAAGCATTGAGTACCCTCGGCCTAAGCGACTTTAGTATTAAGATCAACAACCGTAAAATTCTGACCGGTATTGCGGAGATTATCGGTAAACCAGATTTGATCATCGATATGACTGTTGCCATTGATAAGCTGGATAAGATTGGCTTTGATGGGGTAACGAAGGAATTGTTGTTTAAAGGCTTTACCGAGGCAGACATTGATGTGCTTAAACCCGTGATTTTACTGGAAGGCAGCAATGATGAGAAGATCAGTCAGCTGAAAGCTGTTCTGGCTAGTTCGGAAGCTGGTTTGAAAGGTATTTCGGAGATTGAAAGGGTATTCGGGTATGTAGCATCCCTTGCGGGTGAGGAACTGCGTGCAGCGATTAAGCTGGAGCTTGATATCACGCTTGCCAGGGGCTTGAACTACTACACTGGTTGTATCTTCGAGGTTAAGACCAATGAAGTGGCCATGGGCAGTATTGGGGGCGGTGGCCGTTATGACGATCTTACCGGAATGTTCGGCTTGAAAGGCTTAACAGGAGTAGGGGTGTCTTTTGGTGCCGACCGTATTTACGATGTGCTTTTAGAACTTAACCTTTTCCCGGAATCGGCCAGTGCAGGAACCAAGGTGCTGATCAGCAATTTCGATGCAGCAGCAGAGGCATACGCTTTACCGCTGTTGCAGGCTTTGCGCCAGGCAGAGCTCTCTGCAGAACTTTATCCATCATCAGCAAAGCTTAAAAAGCAGATGTCCTATGCAGATGACAAGAACATCCCATATGTAATCCTGATTGGAAGCGAAGAGATGGAAAGTGGCCTGTTAACGCTGAAAGACATGAAGAGTGGTGTGCAGGTANNGGTAAAGCTTGCTATTGATGCCATCATTGACATGCTTCAGGATAAAGGCCTTTAAAGCCGGATAAACAATTCGCTTAGGCCCGTTGTTATCATCCTACTAAAAGCAGGATGTAATGAGGTCAATTTGGAAAGGTTCGATTGGATTTGGATTGGTTAACATACCGATAAAGCTGTACTCTGCCGTGCAGAACAGCGGCCTTGATCTGGATATGCTTGACTCCAAAGATCACTCGCACATCAAGTTCCAGCGCATCAATGAGAACACGCAGAAAGTGGTGGAGTTCGATAAGATCGTGAAAGGCTACAAGCTGGACGATAAGTACGTGATCCTTGACAAGCACGATTTCGAAGAAGCCAGTCCGGAGAAGACCAAAATGATCGAGTTGGAGAACTTCGTGAGTATTGATGAAATTAATCCCATTTACTACGAGACCTCCTATTTTGCCGAACCTGAAACCCAGGGTAAAAAGGCCTATGCCTTACTTTTAAAAGCACTACAGAAATCCGGAAAAGCTGGCGTTGCCCGCTTTGTACTTCGGAATACCGAGAATCTTTGTGTAATCCACCCGCTAAACAATGTACTTACAGTAACTAAGATTCGTTTTGCAGAGGAAATCCGCTCTTCTGAGGAGATTAACGTGCCTTCACTGGATACCATCAACAAAAGAGAATTAGACGTTGGCCTGGCGCTTATAAAGCAGTATACCTCCCCATTCAACATTGAAGCATTTAAGGACGAGTATACCAAGGAGCTGTTGCGTATCATTAAGGCGAAAGCCAAAGGCAAGCGGGCGACTGTGAAGAAGCTTAAGCCCAGAGAAGAATCTGGCTCTGATCTGTACAGCCAGTTGATGCAAAGTTTGTCGAAAAAAGCTTAGGGTTTAAAGATACTTTTCACCAGCCAGCAGGCCTTCAATCTGATCAAGCAGGTCGTCGATATCAAAAGGCTTAGCTACGAATGCATCTGGTTTAAACTCTACATTCTGCAGATTTTCCCTGGTGTACCTTGCGGAGATCATGAGTACCGGAATGTGACGGGTACGTTCATTCAGGCGCAGTTCCTGCAGCAACACCCGGCCATCGGCATCTGGCAGCATGATATCCAGGATCAGCAGGTCCGGATTAAATGCATCGATATGATCCATGAAGTTTGCACTCTTACTGAGGCCGCTGACTTTATAAGCCTCACTTTGCAGAATCAGCGTAATCACATCCAGGATCGCGTGATTGTCTTCAATAACTAGAATGTTCTTAAAATTTGTAGTGCTTTTCTTCAAGGGAGAATCAGTAATTTATTTGCAAATATATGGAGGCGCTGAAGATGTATTCACCAAAAAAAGTACCTGAAATTTATTTTTACGGGAAAATGAAACCTTTTATGCTGTGTTACGTCTTAATATTAGTTTTTAGGTTTATAAAAGGGTACAATTGTGGCGATTGTACCCTTTATTTTACATGCGGTTTGTAAGTGCCTGTATTTACAGTGGCCTTTAATTCCTGCAGTATTGTATACAAACCGAAGTTTGTACGGTTCACATAGATGAAGTGTTTTACGCCGCGGGGCTGTTTAAACTCCGGCATCTTCGCAATTTTCTCCCCATAAGCATATAACTGATCGAAGAACTCCGGTTTACTGAAATCGAATACTTCATCAAGGTAAGGCCGGGCAAACAGACTAATCATTTCCTTATAGGCTTTGTAATAGAATTCCACCTGTGCAGGCGTATCTGTCTTGAAGATCATATCCAGCTTGCGGAAAGCGTCAATGGTTTTGGCTTTATCTTGAAGAATACCTGCTGAAACCAGTGAGAAGAACGGTTCATAGAAGTCGTCTGGAAGTTCTTTAATGCATCCAAAGTCAATTACCCCCAGCTTTTCGTCTTCCGTGATCAGGAAGTTACCCGGGTGTGGGTCTGCGTGTACCGCCCGCAGTTCATGCTGCTGGTAGTTGTAGAAATCCCATAATGCCTGACCGATCTTGTTTCTTAATTCCTGTGANNTAAAAACTCTTTCAGGTGTTTTCCCTTGATCCAGTCCATCGTAATGATGCGCTTGCCTGAATACTCGGGATAATATGTTGGGAATACGATATTATTCAGGTTTTTACATGCTTCGGAGAACTGAATGGACCTGCGGACCTCCAGTTCATAGTCTGTTTCTTCAAGCAGGCGTTCTTCTACCTCTGCGACGTAGATGTTCAGTTCTTTCTCGCTCATACCCAGTAGGCGGAAGGCGAATGGTTTCACCAGCTTTAAGTCAGAGGAAATGCTGTCTGCAACCCCAGGATACTGGATCTTCACCGCCAGCTTTTTGCCGTTAAGCATCGCTTCATGGACCTGTCCGATGGAAGCAGCATGGGTAGAGGAGGTGTTGAACTTGTCGAACAGCTTCTCGGGCGCTTTGCCCAGTTGCTTGGTGAAGGTGCGTACGATGAGCGGTCCGGAAAGGGGAGGCGCGTTGTACTGTGACTGCGTAAACTTGTCTACATAGGAGCGTGGCAGCACGTTTTTGTCCATGCTGAGCATTTGAGCAATCTTCAGGGCGCTGCCTTTAAGCTCGCTCAAAGATTTGTATATATCCGTTGCGTTATCCTCGTTGAGTTGTTCCCGGTCGAGGTCTGGATTAAATAGCTTCTTTGAATAATGTTTGATGTAGTTGCCACCAATCTGAAAGCCTGTTTTTACGAATTTAGCAGAACGTTGGGTTTTGGTAGTAGGGATACTGTCTTGTTCTCTCATTAGGTTTTAGAATCTCATTTTTTCTTTGAAGGCGCCATTCCGGGAAAGGAACTTTCCATATTCGAACAGGTTGTCAATTGGGGAACGCTGAAACAGATCGAACGTTACATTGATGCCTTTCTCAATGGCTTCATCCGTTTTCTCAAAGCCAGTGCTGTCGTCATTAACCCAGAACTTGGTGATGAACAGGAACTGCGCCCATAGCGCATCCTTGTAGCGCTTGGTAAAGAACTTTCGCTCGGCAAGCTCACCGCTTTCCAATCCTTCGTTCAACACGTTTTCCGCAAACTGCTCGAAGAGCTCCCTGGCTGAGGCAAGTGGTGCATGGGTATAATGGTCCGTTCCGTTCTGTTTTAAGCTGTACACAATAAAGCTGCGCTGGCTTTTCAGCAGTTCCGTGAAGCTGTAGAAGAAAGAAAGCATCTTATCCCGGGAAGAGTATTCCGTCCAGACTTCCTGCTGCTGTACCGCATCGATGGTCTCTGCAACAAGTTCTGCCCAGGTGTTCTTCTCTATACTTTCAAAAGAAGCATAGTGGTTGTAAAACTCCGCTTCCTGGATGTCCAGGCTTTTTACAAAACTATATATGGATTTAGGCTTTTCGCCATGTGTAAGGACATAGTCGATATAAGCCGTTCTGATTTGCTCCGCTGTAACCATGAGGATTTTTATTCTTATAAACGTAAATTTCAGCATATTGGTTTGTGCTGCACGGTTTAATTCCTTGTAGATCATCATGCTTGCGTAATAAAAGTAGGATTGCAGCCTCAGGGTACCGAAACCTGCCGTATCATCGTTATTGTTACGTAATGAACTGGCTTGAAAGGGCATTTTGTTTAATTTTGCATGCAGGTGAACCAGAAACGCGCACATATCGAAAGAATGTTGGCTACAGCTATGCTGTGGGTGTTCTTTCTTGCGCTTACTCCCTGGGCATCTTTTCACCAACATCAGCAGATCAGCTATAAATGCGATAACGAAACGATCTGCAGCCATAAACAGCACATCAGCACGCATGCTGACCAGTGCCTGGTATGTTCTGCACACTTTGAGAAAACCTACGTAATCAGCCATACCTTCTTTAGCTTCTATCAAAGCCCGGGAATGTACATCAAGAACCAGCCTGTTCAGGTTGGTGCCTACACTGAATTAATCGGTACCTCCTTACGGGGTCCGCCTGTTGCTTAATACCTCCAATTAAGTTTTCAGGGCCATTCTGGCCATTAATTTCATTTACAATTATGATCAAGCGTATATATTTTTATATGGTTGTGCTCCTATGTATGTTGAGCACGAACACCCTTTTAGCAACAGAAACCATCACTTTTAGCGGTAAAGTTATTGATGCGACCACCAAAGCCGGCTTACCCGGCGCCAGTGTGTCTATTCCTGATCTTCGTATCTCCGTTATCACAGATGCGAATGGCGAGTTCTCCATCAGCAGTGCCCCAACAAAAGGGCGTTTCCTGATCCAGATCAGGTATATCGGCTATAAAACCCTTACCGAGACCGTGGATTTCAGTAAATCGGCTTCCGTGGTTTTTGAGATGGAAGAGAGTGTAATTGAAGGGAAGGAGATCGTAATCACCGGATCTGCTTTCAGTTCAGACAACCGCCAGAACAGTACTTCCATCGCCACAGTGACGAAGGAAGAATTGCTATACAATCCTTCTACGAACATCATTGACGCGCTCTCGAAAGTGCCAGGTGTATCGCAGATTACTACAGGCCCATCCATTTCAAAGCCCGTGATTCGTGGGTTAAGTGCAAATCGCGTGGTTACCTTAAGCAACGGGGTTAAACAGCAAGGGCAGCAATGGGGTGATGAACATGGTATAGAAATCGATCAGTACAGTGCAGAACGGGTTGAAATACTTCGTGGTCCTGCAAGTTTAATGTATGGCTCAGATGCTTTGGGCGGTGTAATCAACATCCTGGACGCCCTACCTGCACCAAGCGGGACCATCAGAGGGGAGTTCCTGAGTAACTATGCAACGAACAATGGTCTGAGCGGCACATCTTTGATGCTACAAGGTAACAGCAATGGCTTTGTTTACCGTGCACGAGGCTCTTATCGCAATGCCTATTCCTATAGAACAGCTACGGAATATGTACCCAATTCTGGATTTAATGAAACCAGTTTCGAGGGACAGATTGGCCTGAACAAGAATTGGGGTTATGCCCATTTAGATGCCTCCAGTTTCAGAAATAACATCGGCTTTTATGAGCCTGCACGTAATGAAGCGGGATTGCTCGTGAACGAGGATGGCCTGGTTCCTTCTAAAGCAGAAAACCGCGATCGTAGCATTGCATTTCCAAAGCAGGACGTTCGCCACTATAAACTAGCATTGAACAGCAATATCCTGTTTAACAGCGGTAGTCTGCGTTCAACCATCGGCTACCAGCAGAACCAACGGCGGGAGCTGGAAAGCGCAGGAGAAGGTGCTGCGTTATACCTGAACAACTATGCTTACAGCTATGACTTCAAGTATACTTTGAAAGAATATAATGGCTGGGCATCTGTTTTCGGATTATCAGGAGAGTTTATCCATAGCTTAAACACCAGTGCCGAAGAACAACTGATCCCCGACTACGATAGTCAGGCCTATGGTGCTTTTGCTTTTGTAAAGAAAACCTGGGATAAAAACACTTTTAACATCGGTGCGCGGGTAGATTACCGCAAGTTGAATTCCTATGCTTTCGAAGGTGAAGAGGTTTCTTTTGCAGCCATCAATAACGAGTTCAGCAATTTAAGCGCAGCTTTGGGTTATACCCATGAGTTCAATGAGGCACTAAGCTTCAAGACTAATGCAGGTACTGCTTTCCGGGGGCCAAATATTGCGGAACTATCTTCCAATGGGGTGCATGAAGGGGCATTCCGCTATGAGGTGGGTAACCCGAACCTGAAACAGGAGCGAAGCAATCAGCTGGATGCTTCCTTCGAGTATTCTAATGAATACCTGAGTGCCAGTGCCGGCGGATTTTTGAACTCCATCAATAATTACATCTACTATAACTCGAGTGGTGAATTCATTGATGTTGATGGCACAGACTACCCGGTTTTTAACTTTGTGCAAAATGATGCGCTTTTAAGGGGTATTGAGGCATCACTTACATTGCATCCGGTGAGTTTCATCCACTTTGAGAACGCTTTTGCATATACGCGCGCAACGAACCGTGCCACCAAGCAGTCGCTGCCTTTTATTCCTGCGGCTACTTTACGCAACGAGTTCCGTTATGAGCCCAAAATTCCTGGAACGGTACACTCGTATATCTCTGTAGGACTGGATAATGTATTCAAGCAGTCAAAGGTAGATGCTTTTGAAACCAGCACTGCGGGTTATACCTTGCTGAACGCAGCTGTAGGCACTACGCTGAAGCTGAGCAAGAGCCAGGAGCTAACCATCTATGTGGCTGGAAGAAACCTGTTGAACAAAGCTTACTACGATCATCTAAGCCGCTTTAAACCGGGAAGGTTAAGTGAAGAAGATCCCACTTTCGGGATTTACAATGCTGGACGGAACATCACCTTCGGGTTCAGACTTCCATTTTCTGTAGCCACAGGGAAATAGTCATTTCAGTTAAGCTAAAAAGAGCCTTTTTGTACAGGTATGAATTTTGTACTTGAGCGCACATAAACAATTGCTATTTAACTTTCAATGCCATTTAACAGAAGCCTTCATGTTTAAAAAGCTGATTACCTTAAGTATGCTCCTCTTTGCTGTCACGGCAGCTTCCGCTCAGAAAGTAGATTCTATCTCCATTAACCTGGAGAATGTAAAGTATGCGTATCCTGTAAAGTACTTCCCCATCAATACAGGGGGACAAGCGTTGAAGATGGCCTATATGGATGTTCAGCCAACGAAAGGGGCAAACGGCAAAACAGTAGTGCTGTTCCACGGAAAGAACTTCGCCGGTTACTACTGGACTAATGTGATTAAAACGCTAACAGCAAAGGGCTACCGTGTGGTGGTGCCAGATCAGATTGGCTTCGGTAAATCCAGCAAAGCTTATATTCACTATAGCTTTCACCAGTTGGCTGCCTGGAGCAAGGACCTGCTGGAAAGTTTAGATATCTCTAAGTCGGTAATTTTGGGACATTCTATGGGCGGTATGCTGGCTACCCGCTACGCCTTGCTTTTCCCGGAACGTACAGAAAAGCTGCTGCTGGAAGATCCCATCGGACTGGAAGATTATCGCACTTTCATCCCTTACGCCGACACGGAGCAGCAATATCAAACTGAACTGAAGGCAACACCGGAAAGTGTACGCAAGTATTACCAGGGCTCTTATTTTACCAAATGGAAGCCTGAGTATGATGAACTGGTACGCATTGCAGGCGGTGTGAGTTACAGCAAAGAATTTCCCCGGTATGCGAAAGTAGCAGCCATGACCTACACCATGATCTTTGAACAGCCTGTGGTGTATGAATTCAAAAACCTTAAAGTACCCACGGTATTGTTCATCGGACTGGAAGATAAAACCATTGTAGGAAAGGGCAGCCTTACGCCAGCGCAACAGGCTAAACATGGACAATACCGGGTGCTTGGAAAACAAACCGCAGCGATGATCCCCGGTGCAAAGTTAATCGAGTTTGAAAAATGCGGCCATATTCCCCACATCGAAATACCTAAGACATTTGCAGCAACACTGCTGGAGAACCTTTAACTGAACTCGTGAAAACCAGCAGGAGCTTCCAGAATGCGCAGCTGTGCAAGTACCTGCTCTTCTTTAACCAGATAAGGCTGGTTGTTCCGGATGGCTTGGTATACCGCTTCAAATAGCTGCAAATAGTTTCCTTTTTCGGACAGTAAACGTTCTTCTTTCTTGCTGCCGTCAGGATTCATCCGGGTTAAGGATGCTGCGAGTTCTTCGGGTTCCTCACCGAAGCCCTCACTATCTGGTCGAATGTCCTTCAGTAGCTGTGCTTCCTGGGTATCAGCCTTGTATTTTACCAGACTGCCTTCAGTGGCATGTATTAGAAACGATTCTTGCGGAGCAGGTGCCAGCATGGTGGAGCATACAAATACCTGCAGGCTATTTGGGTACTGCAGGTGAAAATGAAAGTAGTCATCCACCTTGGTGTCTTTGCGGTTCTTGCCAAGCACCTTATAGAAGCTTAAGGGCGTACCAAAAAGGTCGATAGCCTGATCAACAAGATGTGCGCCCAAGTCATACTGCAAGCCTGTTGCAGGAACCAGCTCTTCTTTGAAGGTCTTTGGACCGATCACGTTGCGGTACCGGTCAAAGCGGATATGAACCTCTACCAGCTTACCCAATACACCGCTGTCAATCACCTTCTTTACGGCAAGGTAATCACTATCGCATCGTCTGTTCTGGTAAACAAAAATCTGTTTCCCTGTTTCACGGGAAAGATCGAACAAATCCTTTGCTTCTTCAGCTGTTGGCGTGAAAGGTTTTTCAACCAGCACGTGCTTGCCTTTAAGGAGCGCTTGTTTTGTGTAGTCATAGTGCGTGAAGTTGGGGGTATTCACCACCACCAGCTCTATTTCGGGATCATTCAGCAGTTCATCAATGCTGTCGTAGCTGTTTATTTCAGGATAATCCTTATGTGCTTTCTTCTCATTACGTTCGGCAACGGCGCTTAAATTGAACCCCGGGTGTACGGACAGAAAAGGTGCGTGAAACAACTTTCCAGACATTCCGTAAGCCAGCAGGCCAGTGTTGATGATCTTCTCCATAGTTTAAAAGTAAGCATATAAGCGTATCTTTGCAGCATGAAACCTTCAGAAATTCATGCGAAATGGAAAATTTTGCAGCAAAAGATAGCTAAGGAATTTGATTCTGATCAGCCGGACTTGAAGGTGATCCTGTTTCTGATTGGTGTTCAGGAGTTGGGAAAAGGCCCTGGAAAATACAGCAAACGTCAAAAGGAGGAGCTGATGCATATCGCTACCTGCAGACTGCTGAGCGAAATGGGCTTCTATGAACTTGAAGGACTTGATCAGGATGGCTGGCCGCACTGGAAGTTAATCAAGCCGGTACCCGCATTTGCGATGATGGAGCAGGAGTTACTGCTGAAATCACTTGCAGTCACCTATTTCGAGGAAATATACGGCGAGGAATTCAACGCTTAATGCTTGAGAAACCTCATGATAAAGAGAATCTTATTCAATCAAAAAGGCCCCGCGCATTGCTCGGGGCCTTTTCATATGTTATTTGCTGGACATCTAAAAGAAAGCGGTGCTTTCAATTGAAATCCTGCTAAAGGTATAAGTTGCTTAGCTTTGTGCTTTAGCTTCTTTTTTCAAGTCATCATTCGCAACAATCACGATCTCAACCCTACGGTTGGTTGCTCTTCCTGCTTCAGTTGCATTATCGCCAATTGGCTCAGCAAAACCCTTACCTACTGTAGATAATCTTGATGAAGGTACACCCTGAGAAACGGCATAAGCTTTTACAGCTGCTGCTCTACGCTCAGATAAGCTCATGTTGTAAGCTTCAGTACCGCGGCTATCCGTATGACCAATAACTTTAATGTCAGTTCCTGGATATTGATTTAAAGATGCTGCAAGTTTCTTGATATTGTCTTTAGAAGCTTCTTTAAGGTTGCTGCTGTCAAAGTCGAACAAAATACCACTGTCGAACTTTACGATGATACCTTCACCTTCGCGAATTACCTCTGCGTTTGGCAATGTCTGCTCAATTTCGGCAGCCTGCTTATCCATTCTTTTACCGATGAAACCACCTGCAGTACCACCAATTGCACCACCTAATACTGCACCTACTGCTGTGTTACCTGCTTTTTTACCAATGATGGCACCAATTACACCACCTGTTGCTGCACCAATACCAGCACCTTTTTGTGTTTTAGTCAAACTATCGCATGACTGGAATGCCATTGCACCGATAGCAAGTGCTATACTTAATGTTGCTGTCTTAAATTTTGAGATAATCATAATGTATGTTTTGGCAGGGGGTAAATCAAACCTAATGCCAAGAAATGCTTATTAGTTTTTATTGTTAACTAACAAGAATATTGCAGTAACGAGAATTAATGTGAGAAAAAGTGTGTAGAGCAACTGTGCAAGTTGCCCTATTTTCTGAACAGTTTAGGCAGAGAAGTAGGCTTCGAGCTCCTGCAGCGTGTTCTCTGTGGTCTTGATGTCTTTAATCACGATGCCTTTTTCCAATAGAATGATCCTGTCGCATACGTCGGTGACGTGGTTCAGGTCATGGCTCGAGATGATCGTTGTTACCTGATGTGTTGTGCTTAAGGTTTTTACAAGCGACTTCAGCCTGATCTGCGTTGTGGGGTCCAGGTTTGCAAATGGTTCATCAAGGATAAGCAGTTCCGGGTTCTGCATAAGTGCTGCAGCAATACCCACTTTGTTCTGGTTTCCCTTAGAGAAATCACGGATGTACTTGCCACTGTTTAAGATCTCCCCATTAAAAAACTCTTTATAGCGTAAGAGATATTGNNCGTCAGCCCGTGTCATGTTGTGCAGACTGCCAATAAAGATAAAATACTCCTCCGGTGTCAGGTAATCGATCAGGAAGTTCTCATCAAGGAAAGATGCTGTATAGTTCTTCCAATCGTCCGTTTTAGCCACATTCTCGCCTTTAGAGAAGATACCACCTTCATCCGGCCGGATCAAATCCAGCAGCATACGGAACAGGGTGGTTTTACCCGCTCCATTGTTCCCTACAAGGCCAATCGTTTCACCTTCATTTATCTGCAGTTGCGGAATATTCACCACGGTACGTGCTGCATAAATCTTCTTTAGGTTCTTAATTTCTACAATCATTATTTTTCTCTGAAGCCTTCGGCGATTTTATATTTTCTCTTGTTAAATGCACTTACTAAAAAGTCTATCCAGAAGCTGCGGGACAGGAAGCCGATCAGGCCTGCGATGCCCAATGCCGCCAATCCCCAGAAAGGTTTACCTATCATATTAAAAGGTACATAAAACACATATGGCAGCAAGAATACCGGCAGACTCATCAACATAGACGTTGCACCTACACCTTGCCAGTTGAAACTGGAACCGCTTTTCATGTCAATGGCTTTGTAGTTAAAGGTTGCCATGTACATCACCACAATAGGCGCAATGCCGATACTGAAGAAATAAGCCGCGAACTGCAGCACCAGGATCTTCCAGCTGATGAAGCCATATAAGCTAACCACGGCCGTCAGCACCGTAGATGCGAGCGTAAACAACAGCAGCTTGGCCCGAAAGAAGTTCCGGATACTTACCTTATTGCTCAGCAGGCCATCAAACTCCGAACTTTGCCAGCCAAACATGAACTGCCCATAAAGCAGTACCATATTTCCCGTCATAAATATCGCAGCAAAAAGCATCAAGCCGAAGTTGTTCTGATCAAGCTCTTTCTGCTTGTAGAAGAGCAGTCCGTAGAAGATGAATAACAAACCTTTAGAAACGGTAGACTTGCTTCGTTTATTTCGTAGGATAAGCTTAATCTCCAGCGCCGCAAGCTGACCGGCTGCGCCAAAGCGATCCAGAAAAGGGTAGTCCGTACTGGTTTTCTTCTCCTCTCCCGACCCCAGTTCTTCCATGTACAGGTTCTTCCGCAGGTAACTCGCATTAAGCCGAAAAACCGCAACAGCAAGCAGCGGGAATACCAATGCAATAAATGGTTGTCTGCCTATAGCAGTAAAGACCTCGTTTGATACTGCGGCAATGGAAAAAATCTTGAAGTACTCGAGCAATCCCAGTGCAATCAGGACCAGGAAACCGCTTATGACAAAACGTATGCTAGAGATGGATAATCGCTTCACATACAGCGCCAGATAGTTGTTGAAAACGGAAAGGGATAGTACGGCAAGCAGGTACATGACCGTAGCAAAGCCACCATAGGTGGAGGTGACGTTGATCAGTATAAAAGGAAAAAACAGAAAGATCGGGAAGATGTTAAATGCCGAGAATATGGCTCTGATATTCAGGAAATTCACCAGCTTACGCTTAGGAATCCGCAGATGCAGATAAGGCACAATGGCCAGTGTTGGCAGTTCCTGTATCTGCATCCTCGATAAAAACTCCAGAGCGAAGTAATAGAGGATTAAACCATTGAATACTTCCATCACCACACGGTCTGGGTACACCTGATGGATAATCTTATCCATGAAAATGCCCGCAGCCAATGCACACAGCAGCAGGTACAGGATGAGCAGGCCCAGAACAATCTGTACTGCGATGCTTGTCCCTTTACCTCTGGCGCGAAAAAACCCTTTCCACTGGTGACTCAAGAATGTATTCAACATATATTAGTAGTTATATTTTTTCTTCCAATTCTGTCGGAGTTTCTCCCGTAGTTTCTCTTCTGCAGGGTTCTTACCCGGATCATACAGCTTGGTGCCACTGATCTGCTCGGGCATATACTCCTGTTCGGAGAAATTACCTTCATAGCCATGCGAATACTGGTAATCTTTGCCATAACCGATATTCTTCATCAGCTTGGTGGGGGCATTGCGAATGTGCAAGGGCACGGGCAGGTCGCCAGTTTCCCTAACCAGCTGCTGTGCCTTGTTGATGGCCTCATACGCAGCATTGCTTTTAGCAGATGAAGCCATATACGTCACTGCCTGCGAAAGGATGATCCTCGACTCGGGAAAGCCAATCACATTTACAGCCTGGAAGCAGTTGTTAGCAAGTAGTAATGCATTTGGATTCGCATTGCCAATATCTTCAGCCGCTAAAATCACGAGCCTTCTCGCAATGAACAAGGGGTCTTCCCCCCCCTCAATCATGCGCGCAAGCCAATAAACTGCGGCATTTGGATCTGAGCCCCTTATGGACTTGATGAAAGCAGAAATGATGTCATAGTGCTGCTCGCCAGCCTTGTCATACATCGCCAGGTTCTGCTGTGCATGTGCAAGTACACTTTCGTTGGTAAGCACAATCTTATCGCCACCAATACCATTAATGGCAATTTCAAGCACGTTCAATAATTTCCTGGCGTCGCCACCGGAAAGCCTGATCAGTGCTTCATGTTCTTTCAGCGTAATGTTCTTCTGCTTGAGCACCACATCTTCCCGGATCGCAGTTTCCAGCAAGCCTTTCAGCTCAGCCTCATCTAAAGATTTCAGGATGTACACCTGACTTCTGGAAAGCAACGCGGAGATGACCTCAAAAGAGGGGTTCTCGGTTGTGGCACCAATCAAAGTTACCAGTCCACGTTCTACAGCACCCAGCAGGCTGTCCTGTTGTGATTTGCTAAAACGGTGGATCTCATCAATAAAAAGGATGGGCAACCCGAGCAGGCTATCTTTTAGNNTGTTGCACGGTCAATCACCTCACGAATGTCTTTTACTCCGGAGTTAATTGCACTCAGGTTAAAGAAAGGGCGGTCGAGTGTTTTAGAAATGATGTAAGCCAGTGTGGTTTTACCCACACCAGGAGGCCCCCAAAAAATCATTGAAGGCAGTTGTCCGCTTTGAATGGCTTTTCGCAGCACAGCATCTTTACCCACCAGATGTTTCTGGCCTACATACTCGTCCAAATTCTGGGGGCGCATGCGCTCAGCTAATGGCGCTAGGTTCGGCATAGGCTATTTTGCTTGCGGTTTCTTTTTAAAGAATTTACGCCTTGGCTTATTGTTCGCTGGTTTCTTTTCCGTGCTTTCGCTTTCTACAACCTTTTCAAAGTGCTCAGGCAACGGAATGCGATTGATCGCTTTGTCAATCAGCTTTTCTATGTTGGCGAATTTACGCTTGTCTTTATCGTTTACCAGGGTAATTGCAGTTCCGGTAGTTGCAGCACGTGCTGTACGACCAATGCGGTGCACGTAATCTTCCGGATCATGTGGCACATCGAAGTTAATCACCAGGGAGATGCCTTCAACATCAATACCTCTGGACAGTACATCGGTACCAATCAGTACTGGTACACGCTTATTTTTAAACTCCGATAATATTGCTTCGCGTTCCTTCTGATCCAGGTCAGAGTGGAATGCTTCCGCTTTAAACTTCAATCCACGCAACACCTTACCCAGATTCTTAACTTTCTCCTTCGTGGAAGCAAAGATCAGTACACTTGGATATACCTCCGGGTTCATAATTTCTGTCAGCAGCTTAACCTTCTGGCTATCGTGAATAAAATAGGCCTGTTGGTTGATACCTGCTGCGGGTTGTGAAATGGCAATGCTGATCTGTTCAGGCTTATGCAACAGCTTTGCTGCAAGCGTTCTGATCTTTGGTGGCATGGTTGCCGAGAAAAGAATGGTCTGCCGCCTTTCCGGAAGGAAGCTGATGATCTTCATGATGTCATCGTAGAAGCCCATATCAAGCATACGGTCTGCCTCATCCAGAATCAAGTGCTGCAGCTGATCCAGCTTTAGTAGACCAGATGAAAGGTGGGAGATCAACCTGCCTGGCGTGGCAATGATGATGTCTACACCTTCGCGCATGGAGCGCTTCTGCTGCTCGTATGCAATACCGTCTCCACCACCGTAAACGGTCAGCGAGCTGATGTTGGTGAAATAAGACAAAGCCTCTACCTGCAGGTCAATTTGCTGGGCAAGTTCCCGGGTAGGGGCCAGAATTAAGGTGTTATTATGACGGTTTTCCTGTAAGCTGATCTTGTTCATAACCGGCAGTAGGTAGGCGCCGGTTTTACCTGTACCCGTTTGCGCGCAGGCAATCAGGTCTTTGTCTGCCAGAATTAAAGGAATGGCCTGCTCCTGTATTGGCGTGGCATTTCGAAAGCCCATCGCCGATAAACCCTCATATAGATCAGGGTTAAAATCAAAATCTTTAAAATCCAATATACTTTTTGTTATTACTCCTATAAAAGTAACCTTTATTAATTTAAAATCCAGATGTATCTTAAACTAGTTACGGGAGCAGCAACCAGCTATTTACCAGCCTGATCGATCAAAGCCTGTATAGGCCTCCAGTCGTACAAATGAAAAGTCATACCATTGCTCATGGCCACAAACATGCCCTTTTGGAATTGTCCGCCCAGGTTTACACTGGTCACATCGGCACCATCACATTCAATTGTGGAAACCGGGATTTCAGCCAATAGCGTGTGCTTATTTGCATCACCTTCACTGCCTTCACGTGCATAGACCATGAAGGTGTTCTTCTGTTGATTCGAGATCAACAGGTAACCTGCCTTGTCTGAACGCTTATAAATTGCAATACCTTCATGGTCTGCCTTAAAGTCGTTCTGTCCAAAGAAAGCCAGCTCCGCATCATCCCTTTTATCATGATCAGCATAGTACTTTTTTACGCCAGCCTGTTCATCTGAATAATAGATGTAGCCGAGCTCATTATCCACAGCAATCGCTTCGATCTCTTTTTTTCCACTAAAGCTACCAAACTTTCTAACCACCGTCGCCGTTGCTGTGCCCTTGGAATCCTCCAGTTTATACTGCCACAGATAACTGCCGGATGGGCCAGTCTTACGTCCTACAATCACAAATATCGCTTTATCTGAGGGCCTGGTAAAAATAGACACGCCCATCGGATCACGCGCTGTCTCGCCTTCAAATACCGGGATCCCACCGTTGTCAACTGGTTTCAGGTCGGGTAAGGAAAAAATGCGGATCTTATTTGTTTCCCTTTCTGTCGTAACTGCGATATCTACAGTTCGGTTGCCAATCTGGAATTGATAAGCAATGTCAACATTATTTGGCCTTTTCAGCGGCTCTGATTTGTTGATGATCTCTCCTTTGAGATTGTAGAGGTAAAGTCCGCCCTCACTGTCTTTATCTGTTCCTATAATCAGGCTTTGGCTTGCATCTGCTGGATTGATCCAGATTGCGGGGTCATCGGTATCATGTGGTGTTGCCTGGGTGACCACTACCGGTTTTAAAGCGCCGGGTTGAATAGAAGCCAGTTTGCTGCTACTGCATGAACTTAGTGCAGCGATGATCGTGAAGTATAATATTGTTCTTTGTATCATAAGTTTGGCGCCCATAGGGCATTAGTTTGGGGCAGAAATCAGCGGGTTCTCTGTCTTGCAGCGTTAAAAATCGAATTTAAGTCCCAGGTTATAACGTGCCTGGTAGTATTCGAGTTGTTTCGTTAATGCAGCGGTTCCCTGATAGTAGCGAAGCGGCTGATTGGTGATGTTGTTGGCTTCAGCGAAAATACGTATGTGCTTTTGGATCTTATAGGAAGCATTCAGGTCAAGGAAGAACTGCTTGTCATAATAGCTGTCATTGAACTCCTCAGACCCAAGTTCATCCAGGTAGCTTGAGGTATAGTTAGCGGATATCCGGGCTGAGAACTTCTTGTTTTCCCAAAACAGGGAGCCATTAAGCATGTGTGGTGCAGTACCAGGTAAAGTAACATTCGACCTTTCCGTGCCTTTCTCATCCGCAATACCTTTTGCCTTTGACTTGGTGTAGGTATAATTTGCATAAATGCCAAACCCCCTCAGAAACTTTCCTGGTAAAAAGTCCAGCTGTCTTTGAAAAGCGAATTCAAACCCATAGACATCAACATTATCGCCATTTCTGGACTGGATAAAGGTCCAGCTTTCAGCAGAAGGGATCGGATTTGCCTGATCAGGGAAGTCGCCAGCGAAGTTTGCAGCGGTGTACTGGTTGTTGCTATAGGTATAGATGAAGTTATTCAGGTTCTTATAGAATGCACCTGCAGAGACCAGACCGACCGACTTAAAGTAGTTCTCTACCATGAAGTCAAAATTGTAGGCATAGGTTGCCTTCAAGGCTGGGTTACCTGCCGAGATTTCGGTATCTGCAGCATTATTGTTCACGAAAGGTGCAAGCGCATAATAATCAGGACGGGCAAGTGCGGTTGTAAATGCTGCCCGGAGTACCAGGTCGTTTGTTGCATCGTACTTGAAAGAAAGCCCGGGCATTACATTCGTATAGCTGTTCTTGGTGTTGATTTCACCTTCCAGTTTTTCTTCATCCAGTACGCGGTTGCCGGTGTAGTTGATGCGTGTATTTTCAATCCTGGCGCCGGCAATCATGGACAGTTTATCACTGAAATCCTGGTCCCATCTGATATAACCTGCATAGATATGCTCTTTTGCCTTGTAGTTTTGCGAGAGAAATTCCGAGGGATCAAGTTCAGCCGTAAATAAGGCGGGGTCATTCAGGTTCAGGTTGCCAAGGTAGCTTGCGGATGCAAATGCACCAGGTACGAACTTACTTCCAGGATTAAATCCGTTGCCGCCATAAAAGCTGCCTGGTACTTCGGAAAGGGTACGCTCATCCCCAGGTTCATAAGAATAGAAGATGTTGTTCCTGGATTTATCTTTGATCCTCGCGCGCAGACCGGTTCTCAGTCTTCCCTTTTGACCTGAGATCAGTGAAAAAGGAATCCTGATGTTTAACTTCCCGCCAAGTTCACTTTCTTCTGTATGGTCTCTATTTTCCGAAAGTGCAGATTGCTCAAATAAGTTCAAGGCATTACCGGTGTGGAATACCAATGGTTTGCGCAAGTTGCTCAGGTCCTCAGAAAGGCTTGTATTTTCTTGTTCAAACTCTATATAACGTTCATTGGGCCTGAATTCCCTGGCAGTAGCATAATTTACGGACCAGTCCAAATCCAGCTTGGCATTCAGCAGGTGCTCACCTCTTAATGCATAGTTTTGCACGCGCTGATCTTCCAGCCTGCGGCTTTTATTTCGGCTGTTTGCAATGCCGCCTTTAGTTTCTCGCTTAATGTCGCCCGTAAATCCGGTTATGGTCTCCCCATTGTAGCTCGGTACAAGGTTGTCATAGGTCGTCCTAAACCGGTTTTCACGGTCATCCCTCCAGTTATAGATGGCGTTTGCAAAAATGGTGTTGTTCTCGTCAAACTTGAAGTCTAAAGCCAGAGCGGCACTCCTGCGAATCCGTTGCACATCGTATTTTCTGATATCAGATTCCTGTACGTACGTGTTGTTGAACTCATCTTTAACCCAAACCGCTTCAATGTTATCGGATCCAAAGTCATTGTTGTTATAGGATCCACTGGCTACTACACCGAGTTTGTTGTTCAGGAAACGGTTCCCGTAAACAAGTCCGCCGGTGGGAATACCGCTTTTACGGATCGGCCCATAGCCACCTGCAAGTGTTGCCGAGATGCGCTCAGCATTTGGTGTTGCCCGGGTAATCAGGTTTACAGAGCCACCAATTGCATCGGCGTCCATATCCGGAGTCAGTGTTTTATTCACCTCGATGGTTGCAATCATGTCAGATGGGATCAGGTCCATTTGCACATTCCGGTTGTCGCCTTCAGCCGATGGTATGCGGTCGCCGTTTAAGGTGACAGAGTTCAGTGCAGGTGCTAATCCGCGAATGATGATATTTCGTGCTTCCCCCTGATCGTTTTGCATGGTGATGCCCGGCACACGCTTCAGTGCGTCGCCAATGTTTGCATCAGGGAACCTTCCAACTTGATCGGATGATATGACATTGCTGATGTTATGATTTGTTTTCTGCTGGTTCAGCGCCCGGGCCTGACCCACGCCCCGATCGCCGCGGATCACCACGTCATGAAGGTTTTCTGCGGTGCTGCCCAGTATAAGATTGACACTGGTATTTCTGCCAGCTTCAACAACGACCTCTTTCCGTTGCGATCCATAGCCGATATACATTACTTCAATCTGGTAGGTGCCAGCTTGTACATTTAGAAATTCAAAGTCGCCAATCTGATTGGATACGGTGTATTTATTTCCAGCATTTAACAACCGGATGGTTGCCCCGGGCATGGAGATATTGCCTTCCAGACTGGTGACCTTACCAGAGATGATGCCCGTTTTTTGTGCAGAGGCGCTTAAGCCCAATACGGAGATGAATAGAAGTAGTAGTAATCGTCTTATCATGTACTTGCTGTTTGATGAAGCGAAACTATCAAGCAAGTATTACGACCATGTTAAGCCAAGATTATCAATAAGCAATAAAGCAATCTCTGGATTACAATTACATAAGATTGTTATAACAAAGCACTCAACAAACTGGCATAAGGATTAGTGCCTAAAAATTTAAGGTGTTAATTTTTAACGTGTAGGCAGGCCTCACAGGGGCTGCTTCGTTAAACTGCAAGGATCAATATAGCTGCTTGGGTATTCTGCCTTATAAATTGCTCTTTGTACGAATCAATATACTCTTCCTACTCGCCTATACTACCTGAATTTCCAGTTCTCGAAACCTCAAAGGAATCGACTTGTTGGAATTAGCGTCAACCTAATTAAAAACAACCAAAACTAATTCACTATGTTCTATCATGACAACAAGCTACAGTACCAGGTACGCGTAGAAAAACCAAACCCTGCATTTGCTAAGCTCCTGCAACAAGCCATCGGTGGTATTGAAGGAGAGATCAGAGTATGTCTGCAATATCTTTTTCAGGCATGGGGAAACCGTGGTCCAAACAAATACCGGGATATGCTACTGGACACTGGTACCGAGGAAATCGCGCACATTGAGATGCTGTGTACTGCTGTTGCGCTGAACCTTGAAGGTGCGACGCATGAGTTGAGAGATAAAATTGCCGGAGAAAACCCTTTGGTAAGCAATATTCTAGGTGGAATGGATCCAAGACACGTGTTGTCTTCAGGACTTGCTGCCATGGCTGTTGATGCCAACGGCGTTCCATTCAACGGTTCATGGGTTGTTGGTAGTGGAAATATTGCAGCTGATATGTACGCAAACGTTATGGCAGAATCTACCGGCCGTGTGCTGGCTACCCGCTTATACGGCTTAACCGACGATCCAGGTATGAAAGATATGTTATCCTTCCTGATTACCCGTGATGCCATGCACCAGAACCAGTGGCTGGCAGTGCTTGAAGATCTGGGTGGTGTAGGGGTTAACCTTCCGATTCCAAATACATTCCCAATGGCAGACCATGTAGAAGCATTCGACTACGCTTTCGTGTCAACCAACATTGAAAAACCGACTGTTGCACCAGATGCACGCTGGGCTAGTGGACCATCTATCGATGGAAAAGGCCAATTCCGGTATGTGCCGGCTGAGCCATTTGGTGGAGAGCCTCAATTAGGCCCACCGGATGTAAAAGGTTTTGCTCAGGAACAGCAAATGACTGGTGGCATGGATAAAGGTATTATCGAAAACATCAAAGATACCCTGCTACCTTAATCATCATCATCAACTATAATTTGGCCGCCAGGGAAGCTTGGCGGCTTTTTTGTTGTTAATGGAATATTAACTTACTTTGATCCTCAGATTCAATAATTAATACCCTTGGACAATTTCAATAACGGTGCTTTCTCTTTAAACCACCAAGACACTAAAAAGGACTTTGACCTAATTTCAAAGGCCATTGATGCTTCAATTTCCGGCATCATTATCACCGACAACCTTCAGCCAGACAATCCCATTATTTACTGCAATGCTGCTTTCGAAAAAATGACCGGGTACGTCAGACCGGAGATCATCGGACATAATTGTCGCTTTTTGCAGAAAGACGATCGCAACCAGGAAGTAAGGTTCATTTTGCGGGATGCCGTTCGTGCCGGGCAGGACTGCTGCGTAGAGATCCGCAACTATCGAAAAAATGGAGAACTTTTCTGGAATGAGCTTTACATGTCGGCTATTAAAGATGAGCATGGTACTGTGACCCATTTCATAGGGGTACAGAATGATATCACGCTCCGTAAAAAAGCGGAGCAGGAGCTTAAGATGCAACAGGACCTGATGGAAAAGCGTATAGAAGAACGTACGCAAAGCCTGAAGGACAGTGAAGATTATCTGGCGAGTATTATCCAGACCGTTCGTGAAAGTTTAATTGTACTGGATCATAAATTCCACGTGCTCAGTGCAAATGATCATTTCCTGAGAACATTTAAAGTAAATATCGCAGACACCGTTGGAAAGCACCTTTATGAGTTAGGTAATGGACAATGGGACATTCCAAAGCTTAAAGAGTTGTTGGTGAGTATACTACCTACCAGTAATCCGGTTGAAAATTTCGAGGTTGAACATGATTTCCCTTATATCGGAAAAAAGCTGATGCTTTTGAATGCTTATCGTGTGGAGCTGCAAGGACACTATAAAGACCGTATCCTGTTAGCGATTGAAGATATCACTGAGCGGAGGGAGATAGAACGTAGAAAAGATGATTTCCTTTCTATTGCAAGCCATGAGCTAAAAACACCACTTACCACCATAAAGGGTTATGTACAGGTATTAGAACGCCTGATGCCCGAAAATGCAAGCGATAAGTATAGGTCTGTAGTCAGCAAAACCGCAAATTATATTGATCGGTTAAATAACCTGATTGCTGAATTATTAGATGTTTCCCGGATTCAAACGGGTAATATAGAGGTACATAGAGCCTATTTTGACTTTGATAAAATGGTTGGGGAAACTGTTGAAGCGATGCAGCTTGCTTCTGTAGGTCCGAAAATTGTTATCAGGGGAAAAATCGGCATAGCGTACTATGGTGATGAACCGCATATCGTTCAGGTGATAACCAATCTGTTATCTAACGCGATCAAGTACGCCCCGGATTCTGAAGAGGTGGTGGTTTATTTGTCGTTGGTTAGTGATTACATTAAGGTGTCTGTGATGGATTCTGGAATGGGGATCAGCTATGAAAACCAGAAACGGATCTTTGAACGGTTCTTCCGCGTTGGAGAGATCCAGCAACGTTTTCCTGGAATGGGGATCGGATTGTATCTGTGCGACCAGATTGTGAAAAATCATGGTGGTACATTATGGGTGGATAGTGAAAAAGGAAAAGGCTCAACATTCAGTTTTACGTTGCCATTAAAACAAAAGGGAAATGACGAATAAAACCATACTAGTTTGTGATGATAATGAAGGTATTTTGGATATGCTCGGCTTGATATTGGAAGATGCCGGCTTTGACGTCATTCCTGAACAGAATAGCTTGAATATTTATAATCTGATCGAAAAGAAACGGCCCGATCTGGTGCTGCTGGATCTCTGGATGCCGGTACTTTCAGGTGACCAGGTGCTGAAAACATTGCGCCAGAATGCCAGAACAAAGGAGCTTCCGGTCATCGTGATCTCAGCAAGTACAGAGGGGAATAAGATAGCCACTGAAGCTGGAGCAACCGCGTTCATCGCAAAGCCATTTGATGTGGATGATTTGGTAAATAAAATACAGGGACACCTGAGTTAATGATAGCCGTTAATTTTCTGAAAAGATCGTACAAAGTACAGACATCATAAAGACCTGATTCGGCTTTTGAGGGCTTACTTAATGCCTATTCTTCGCCTGGAGCCGAACAATAGGCGAACAATAGGCGGTCAAGAGGCGAAGAAGAGCCGGTCAGGGACCATAAGTGCTCCGTCGCTTTTTGCAGTTTAATTACTTGTTTTTATCTGCGTAGCCAAAAACTTTCTTAAGCAGGGTAGTAGATCTTGCATTGATGTTCTCACGAATTTGTAGTTCTTCCTGAGCAACCTGTACAAACATACCATCAATAGCTTTCTGGGTAACATAGGCCGTAAGATCTGCATTAACCGGTTTCACCAACGGGATTTTGTTATAGCTGTTTGCAGCTTCTGTCCAATATTTCGTGGCACCTACCTTATTGAGGCTGCTTCCAATGATCGGACTAAATTTACTCATTAACTGTGCGGTGGTAACACGTTTGAAGTAGTCTGTAGCGGCATCCTGTTTACCCAATAGAATGTTTGTAGCATCTGTAATGGTCATCTGTCTGATGGCCGCAACGAAGATCGGTTTGGCTTCTTTTGCCGCATCTTCTGCAGCCCGGTTTAAGCTGGTGATTACATTATCAGCCACGCTGCCCAAACCTACACCACGTAGTGCAGTTTCTACTTTCTGCGCTTCAGACGGGAAAAGGATTTTCACTGCCATATTCCCCAAAAAGCCGTCCTTAGCAGAAAGCTTGTCTGCGCCATTTGATGTTCCAATTTCCAGCGCTTGTTTAATGCCAGAAGCAATTTCAAGTGTGCTCGGCGTGCCGGTAGCACCTGCCTGCTTTAGTATATTACCCAGCTGCGCTTTTGATTGTACATCGCAACTGCTGATGAATAAAAAGCAGGATCCAATGGTCAGCATCACAGCATTTCTTAAAGATGATTTTTTCATACCGGCAAAATTGCAAATTTTCAGCCAGTAATTTTTTCGAGTGGTTTGTCGTTGATTCTCCTAAAAGGATTGAGAAATTATCTTTATACTTGATTTTATAAGATAACGCTTTGAAGTTTATAAAAGATAACACCAAATTAAAACAGCTGGAAGATGCTGAATTAATATCCAGGTACCAGCAAATGGGTGACCTGGAGATGCTCGGTGTGCTGTACAATCGCTACATGCACCTGGTATATGGTGTTTGCCTGAACTACTTCAAGGATGAGGAGCAAAGTAAGGATGCAGTGATGCAGATTTTCGAGGAGCTGGTGCTAAAAGTGAAGCTGCACCAGATTCAGAACTTCAAAAGCTGGCTGCATGTGCTTACGCGCAATCACTGCTTAATGGCGCTGCGGAAGCAAAGCAAAAATAATGTGGTCTCTTTAGAAGAGGGGCTTGTGGAAAATAGTGATTTTGTGCATCTTGATATGGATAATGCTAAGGAAACGCAGCTAAGTACCATGGAAAAGTGCATGGAAACCCTTCCCCCCGAACAAAGGAATTGTGTAGACCTGTTTTACCTGCAGGAGAAGAACTACAAAGAAGTGGCAGCTATTACCGGATACGACCTGCAGAAGGTTAAAAGCTACATCCAGAATGGCAAAAGAAATTTAAAAATCTGTATTGAAAAAAATAGTGGAGGACAATAACTGGTTAGATATTGATGTGCTTGAAGATTACCTGGATGGTAAGCTTGATGACAATATGATGTACCGGGTGGAACGAGAGGCCCTAGAAGATCCTTTTGTCGCTCAGGCATTGGCCGGGTTGAGCCAGTCGCCCAGGCGATCTAAGCAATCTTTGTCTTTATTGCAAAAGCAATTAGAGCTGCGTATTGCAGGCCATGAAGAAAATAAAAAGGAATCGGTTATTACCGGGCAGCGTCTGAGTATTGCGGCTACAGCAGCGCTGATTTTTATACTTGGCGGCATCATCTTCTGGATGAAGTACAATAATAGCCAGAAGGCTAAAACACCAGCTGTAGTGGAGGTAAATCTTGATCCGGCACATGCCATGGACAAGGCAAAACCAACGATTGGCTGGCCCGGTTATTTTAGCTACTTGAAAGAAAACAACCAGTTAACTAAAAAAGCAACGCTCGGCAAAGCGGTGGAACTGTCGTTTACCATTGGCCAGGAC
>DDAD01000010.1:0-2105 GCA_002333205.1 Pedobacter sp. UBA2067 | reverse complement strand
TTTTTAAGAGTCTGGGGAAACCTTACGATGAGGAAGCCCTTAGATTGTTAAAAGCTGGACCGAACTGGGAAATCCCGCCTGATCCAGCTTTTGTAATGAAGTTGAATATTGATTTTTAAACCTGCTTCGGCAGGTTTTCTTGTTATAAGATTACGTAGTGTACAAAGGCATAAGTTAAGCCTGCCAGCGTTGCTGAAACCGGGATGGTTAATACCCATGCCCACAGAAGGCTTACCGTTACACCCCAGCGCACGGCAGATACCCTTTTTAGTAAACCTACACCTACAATGGAACCAGTGATGGTATGGGTTGTTGAAACCGGAATACCGAAATGTTCGGTGATCCCTAAGGTTACAGCACCTGCGGATTCTGCGGCAACACCTTCAAAGGCGGTTACCTTTGTAATTTTAGAACCCATGGTTTTCACAATTTTCCAGCCACCGCTCATGGTACCCAAACCAATTGCCGCATAACAGCTTAGCGGGATCCATTCTGGCATGGCATCACCTGGAGATAAAGCGTTGGCAGAGATCATGGCTACATAGATGATACCCATAACTTTTTGTGCATCGTTGCCGCCGTGTGTAAAGCTGAGTGCTGCAGATGAAATCAGCTGCAGGCGTTTAAACCATTTTTCTGCTGTAGAAGGTCTGGCATTTTTGGAGATGTGCATGATGATGATGGAGATCAACACGGAGATGATCATACCAATCACTGGCGCAAGCACAATAAACGCGACCACTTTTAAGATAGGGGCAAAGTTTACGGCAGCAAAAGCGCTTGTGCCCATGGTTAGGGCTTTCGCCATACCTGCACCAGCGAAGCCGCCAATCAGGGTGTGCGAGGAGCTTGAAGGTACGCCAAACCACCAGGTAAAAAGGTTCCAGGCAATTGCAGCAAGCAATCCGGATAAGATTACTTCAAGGGTAATAAATTCTTCAAAAACGGTTTTGGCAATGGTATTTGCAACTTTATGGTCTGTGAAAACAAAGTAAGCAGCCATGTTAAAAGCGGCAGCCCAGAGCACGGCCTGAAAAGGGGAGAGTACCTTGGTAGATACAATGGTTGCTATCGAGTTTGCTGCATCATGGAATCCATTGATATAGTCGAACGCAATAGCAAGTACAATTACTACAACCAATAAGGTAGTTATCATTTTACTTCGTTTTAAGCGTTTTTAACCAAAATGGATTCCAGCACATTTGCTGCATCCTCACATTTATCTGTTGCCAGTTCCAGCGTCTGAAGCACTTCTTTTTGCTTGATCAGTTCAATGGCATTGGTTTCAAACTCAAATAAACGTGCAATTGCGAGGTTACAAACGTAGTCTGCTTGATTTTCCCCACTGTTGATCCTTACACAGGCATCGGCAATTACCCTGATGTTTTTAAAGCTTCTCAATTCTTTGATGGCTTTTTCAAGGTCGGTACACATTTCAACAAGCAGTTCTGCAAGTTTGATCATGGCATCTCCGATATTGGTAATGGCGTATAGTTCAATGTTGCTTGCAGATGCATGAATGTAATCTGCAATATCATCAACCGCACTGGCTAGCGCGTGAATATCTTCCCTGTCGAAAGGGGTGATAAAGTTCTTGCTTAGTTCAAGGAAGATAGAGTGCGTAATATCATCGCCTACGTGTTCAAGGCGTTCTATCTCCTTAATGTGTTCTTTTCTTTTTTCAAGATCAGTGGTGCTTAATGCAAGTAGTAAAGCTTCTGAGATCCTAAGGATGTTGCTGCCAGCCTGCTCGAAGAGGGGTTGGAATTTCTTGTCTTTCGGGGTAAAGAACTTAAAAAGGTTGTTCATTGTATGTGTTTTTGGAAACTTGAAATACCATGCAAAAGTAGGCGCGCAATGTTAAGTTAATGTTAACAGTTCAGAATAATGCATTTGGGTAGAAGAATAATGGAGTTATAAATGGTAGTGTGACGTTTGTTGTAGATTCGCAGCCTGCTTCGGCTGGGTGGCTGAAGTTTATAGTTGGTGAAAAAGGATCAATTGGGTGCAAACTGAGCTTGCTCATTAAAGATTTTTTTTCGTGTCTTTTATTGCTTAGGGTTTTCTTGTAGGTAGAATTTTATTATCAAAAACTCATCATCAAA
>DDAD01000007.1:54665-54943 GCA_002333205.1 Pedobacter sp. UBA2067 | reverse complement strand
ACCGTCCCAACTGGTATTCTGATTTGGAAAGGATCCTTGCCAGGTATTGGCCTTCGGACGCCCGGATTCAACAGGCTCATTGCCCCATGGGAAAAGCGCGTCTACTATGCCTCCCCTGGCTGCGAATTCCCACTCCGCTTCTGTTGGCAATCTTTTACCCGCCCATTGGGCATAGGCATTTGCATCTTCATAGGAAACATGTACAACCGGGTGGCTTTCCTTCCCCTGGAGGTTACTGCCTGCGCCTTGCGGATGTTTCCAGTTCGCCCCTTTAGTCC